>NZ_JAQREZ010000007.1:0-114010 GCF_028598715.1 Pseudoalteromonas sp. GABNS16E | reverse complement strand
GTAGCGTTGCCATAGCAGTTTCGCTCGCGCGGAGAAAATTGCGATACTGAGAAAAAATCGATCGCAACCATCTTAAATGGTTTCAAACTAAGAACATACCCAAGACAATTTATTAAAAATTAGTTTTCACACAGTCTGGGCACTACCCAGCCACTCGACAGCATAAAATATTGATAATAATTGGTAAGGTATTTTACTGTGTCGGATGGCGCTTCGCTTATCCGACCTACGCAGGCACAAAAGAGTTACTAATATTGCATTAGGTTTTGATTTAATTGGTAGCCCCTGCAAACACCAAATCAAACCAGCAAGCATATGAAAATTAACAACTTAATAAAAACAAAAGGCTGCCGATGTAACTACCAGTGTAACTAAAACTTTTTGTCACCACTTTGCTAATATTATTTACACCTCACATTAGAAGTGGAATTATTGAGCCACCAATAAAAAAGGACAATTATTCATGGAACGAATTAAATTAATATTTAAGATAGCCGCCTACTCATCATTTCTAATACTGGTCATTTGGTACTCATCAGGCAGCATCCTAAAAAGTTATGACCTGGCACAAAACGGGAAAGTAACCACAGCTAGAGTAATAGCATATCAATACAGTGAATCAAGCGGACGCAAAGGCCGTACTAATAGGCACTATGACCACCTCATAGCTTTTAGTGGACACAAAGGGCTAATAGACTTCGGTGAAGAAGTAAAGGTTGGCACCCAGCTATACATCGTTTATAGCGAAACCAACCCCACAAACTTTGTAGCTGGCAAAAGCAAGCTTTCTGTATTCGAATATCTTAAACAAGAGCATGGTGTAGTTGGGTTAATTGTCGGAGCGTTTATAGTCGCGTTCTTACCTTTGGAGATATTTGCTTTAACTAAGCAATTCCTATACCCACCGTATAAAGCTAAGCCTACACAGGCCGAAATCAAGCTAGAACAAATTGAAATTAATAATTCTCGCGAAAGACTGAAAAAACCGTTAAAAAGATCATTATCAATTGGCCTAGCCTCATTTGTTTTATTCATCATTATAGGAGACCAAGAAAGTGAGTATATTGACCTTGCAATCAAATCACTCCCTTTCTCTGTCGCAATATTTGTAATCGCATACACAGCGATGTATAAGCCAAAGAAGTGATGATGCTATCAAATTGCATAATATCCATACATCAGTAAACTACCTCTTAAATATCACTCAATATTATCGAGGCTGACTTATGAGCTATTCAATTATGCAAGCGGGGCAAAGCACTAAGAACAAAGCGACAGGAACATTAAAAACCCTTTCAGATTTAGAGCAAAACCGTGAAATGACAAATAATAATTTAGAGCAGCAGCAGAAAAGCGCTCAACTTAGTGGCGCTGGTTCAGGTGCCATGATTGGCACTCAAATAATGCCAGGCTGGGGAACAGCTATTGGGGCAGCAGTTGGCTTTGTTGCTGGCTCACTTTAAAGCTGCGCATTAAATCGTAAATTGACGTAGTTATCACCCAGCTTAAACAACAAATAGCCTAGGGGATCATGTGGTTAATAATTTATGAGTGCGCACTTAAGCTCTACTCATTACCAAAAGAGCAAATCGTTTATTTACACCCTCATTTGTTCCGAATTAAATAACTACCAAATAAAAAACAACCACTTAAAATTTTAATTGTTCCGCCATTTGTTCCGCACTGTTCCGCTTTAAATTAGTTAAAAGCAACAAAAAACGCCCTTAAATTAATTAAGGGCGCCAAAGTATTATTGCATGCTCAGCTTTTCCTACTCTCTGTACTTTATGGCTATACCCGTTGCTTTAACTTTCTGTTGAGATGGGCCTGTAACAAAACCAACAGCACCCGCCTCACTTATGCCACTTAACACAATCGCGTCAGCTCCTTGCAAGCAAGCGCACTTTTGTAATTCTCTTATAGCATCCGGTGTATTATCAGATATTATTCCGCCTCCAGGTGCCGATGCCATACAAATACCTAGCTCTTGGTATTGCTTACCTCTTGGTGGGGCCCTAAATATTGTTACACCGCAATCTTCATTCTTAGCTGTATAATTTTGACTCTCGCCTGTTTTTATAAACTCATGACCCGCACAAGCTGAAAGAGCCAAACTAAGCAACACAACACTTAATTTTTTCATTTTATTAATTCCATTTAATTGTAGTAACAGCTAAATATAGCTTAATTATTCTTAACGTAGCAAAGCATTTCAAAACTCATTAGCCCTTGGCTTTATCCTACTAGCACCGTAATTTTTAGCCTGAGTAGCTTTGTAGCCCTTCCCACGCGCTTTAGCTAAATAAGATATACGGTAAATAGCCTCTTGCTGTGACTCCAAGCAATCGCGCTTCATGATGTAATAACAATTTTTTGGTACATAAGCCGAACCGTTAAGCTCGCCCCATATCTGTAAAACCTTCTTGGTTATGCTGTTTGGATAGTTAACTTTTGACGCATCTAGCATAAGCGCATAGTGGTAATGCTGACGTTTTGCCCTCTCAAGCTCTCTACACCATACAAAACCAATGCGACTAACCCCATACTGAGCCTTAACCCATTTAAACAGCCTACGGTTAAATACAGTGATGATTTTGTTATCTGGCGTGTACGACTCCATACGCAAATCAAAACGAATTAACATTACACGGCTATGGCTACTCAACATGGCCTCAATTTGGTCTAGCATAGCTCGCATAGGCTTGACCATTAACCCGCTTTTTCCAGCGTTTACCCACCAGCCTTTTTCACCGTGGACAAAAATGTGTTCATACCCTTTATCATTGTTATTTATGGTTAGTTGGTTAGTCATTCATGAGCCGTAGATATTATTAAATACCCAGTTAATTGTTAGTAGCTACTATCCATAGCTATAACGCCTCTACTGGGGCGCATCTTCAAAAATAGCCTTTTTTCGAGGGTAAAAAACCGACTTTGAGTGTTCATATTGTTTCACCAACAAAAAGCCATAAACGACAAAGTACACAGCGATAGTGTTCGCTTACATAAAAATACTGGTACATAGGTTTTTTAGGCTATTTTCTTAGGTGGGTTTCCCTTGGCCACGATCACTACCAAGGGATAATTCAAAGTTGATTTAATATGCTGGTGGCGCATATTTCTATTAAGCGGCCTGTTCATCAGAACGAGTAGACATTTTGCCTAATTCTTTTATGGCATCTTCAAGCAAGCCTTCCGCCAGCCAAATTACATTACTCAGATGATCTCCAAGCAACCCACCAAACCCTTCGCTATTTCGCAAAGCGTCCAGCACTGTTTTAGCCTGAATTAATAGCTGCTCAAACTTCAATTGCTCTCTTGGGATTTCACCAAAATACATGTCAACACTATCCGACAATACTTCGCCTATGCGATCACTAACCGTCCAAAGTAAGTTTGACAATGTGACTTCTGTCATTGATTTATAACCATCATTAGCAATAATAAACACTGTTAGGCTATGTACCTGACTTACTACTCTGTCAAGATAGTCAAAGTTATCCGCCGAAATGCTCGCATCCTGTTTCATATTGTTTGTAGTCATTATCCTGTTCCTTATTAATTAAATTTTTAATAGCCAGTAGTGGCAATACTTTAGTAATTACTTATGGCAAACGATTAAAAGGCGCGAGCAACTCCGCCTCTTGCTCCTTGCTTAATACTGCTGCTTTTCGCCTTATTAGGCTCGCGTTAATCTCTTTCAAAATTGCCGCTGCTATTTTTGGTGATGAAAAGCTATATCTAAGGTGAGTACCTATACCGTCTGGGTTCTCATCATTAACTCGCGTTAACTCAAAACCATGCAAGCGCTCTAGTTGGGTAAAATAGTTTCTACCACTGGATAGGCCAACGTTACGCAAAATATCGTTTTCTGTAGCGCCTGAGGGGTGCTGTAGAATATAAATAAATGCTCGCTCTTTCTTTGACTGCGCCTTCGGCTTTTTTGGGCTATTATCATTAGCTGCTAAATTGGTTTGGGTGGCGGCTTTTTTGCCGTTGCCCCCTTTCATTAGGCCGCCTCCTCGTCATGCTCCACACAAGGTAGGCTCTCCATCCAAGCCTTAATCTCGCTTTCCAGCCAACCCACCGAACGAGCGCCTAAGTCGCGTCTAGCAGGAAATAGCCCCAACTTTTCTTTACGCCAAATTGTAGGGCGGCTCATACCAGTAATTTTTACTACTTCGCGTTGCTTTAAAATTCTATCAATCATTTTATTTCACCTTGTAAATTGCTGTAACAAATAAGCAAGGCAAATGTTAGGGCTTATGATTTCATATTGCGCAGTAGCTAACTTAGTTACTCACAGAGTTAAGCTTAGCTGCGCGATAATTAAACCTATTCAACTGAATTTATTGATAATCTTTTATCTTTTTTTTCGGATCGTCACTTAGTGCTTTATTTACATAATCAAGTATTGTGCGTTCCACTACAGGTAATTTAGTGTCACCGTCTCCATCCAACTTCGTCCAGAATTGTCCTGCGTGATTGACAATCGCCCCTTTTAACCTCTCACCCACAACCTTCCCTGTGCTTTTTTTCACACACTCCCCTCTGTTATTAGCCAAAATCCACAAAGCAACTTCAAGCACCTCTATTCTTTTCAAAGCGTGATTTAGCTTGCTGCCTAGTCGCTCTCCACTTTCTGAAACTGAAAGTTGTTGAGGCTTAGAAGCTTGCGCCAAAACTGCTACTTGATCAGCCTTAATTAATAAGTCATCAACTTGAGGGTGTATAGGGTAAGTATGATGTACTTCAATTCCTTTATATTCTGCTGGCTCTTGATCCTTTAACTTCCAAACTTGCCCTTCCATATCTTCCACCAACCCAATACTAAAGCTCTCATAGAACTGGTGATGATCGTAGGGGTCAATAACATTACTACTCGCTTCAACATCATTATCTTTGAACTCTACACCTAAATGTAAAAGCAATAATTCATGGAAATACTCGTCACACTCCTCTCTATTTAACTTAAAGAAACCCTCTAATTTTTCTATACTTTCAGGGCTTTTCTGTTGATTTTCGCGCACTCCATAACGACTATGTCGACCAAATAATTCAGTATAAAAATCAATTTTCCCTCTGTTATAATGCTGAAATAAACGCTTTATTTTATTGCTATAGCTCATATCAGCTTTATCAAAAAGCACCTCTAACGCTTCATCTACACTAATAAATTCATCCATTAGCTAATCCTTAAACTACTTTTAAATGCTGATTACCAGTGACCGAGTAATCACCCTTACTAGCCGCTTCAATATGAGCAGACCACCAGCACATCATTTTACGTCTGCGCTCTAAATAGTCGGTTCGGTTGTAAGCTGCGCGTACTTGGTTTTTATCTACATGCGCTAGTGCTGCCTCAATTAAATCAGAGTCAAAACCTTGTGCGTTTAAAGTGGTACTAGCTAGTGCGCGTAAGCCGTGGGCTGTCTGCTTGCCTTGTAAGCCCATACGCCTGAGCGCTGCGCCTAATGTTTCTCGGCTTAGGTGGGTACGTGGGTTGTTATCAGAAGGGAATATAAAATCACGGTGACCGCTAATAGGTTTTAAATACTCTAATAGGGCTAATACCTGCGGAGTTAAAGGGATTGCTTGCGGTTTGCGCTTTTTCATACGCTCAGCAGGTATATTCCACACTCGATTATCAAAATCAATTTCATTCCACATTGCCCCCGCTGCCTCTGACGGCCTAGCCATTGTATGTAACTGCCACTCAAATAAGCATTTAGTAATAAGCTTTAAACGAGCATCGTTAACGGTTGCTAAAAGCATTGGCAGCTGTTCAGGGGCTACCGTAGGCATATTAGTATGCTTAACAGTATCAAACGCTTTAGCGATACTGTGAAGATGATTGATCGGCATACGCCCAGTATTAACCGCATAATCCATCACTTCATTAATACGCTGGCATAAGCGGCCTAGCATATCGAGCTTATTCGCTGCCTCTAAAGGGCGCAGCGTTTCAATGGTTAACTGTGCGGATAATTTACTTATCGGCACTTTACCAAGCGCGGGATAAACATGTATTTCAAATCCTCGTAAAATATTAAATGAGTGCCGCTCACTTACTTTTACTGTTTTTAGCTTTAGCCATTCAGTTGCTACTGCTTCAAAGGTATTCTTTGCCTCAGTTGCTTTAGTGCTTTGAATTTCTTCCCTGTACTCTTTAGGATCAATATCATCAGCAAGTAACGCCCTTGCCTCGTCACGTTTTTTTCTAGCCGCTGCTAATGGTACCGCAGGGTAAACACCAAAACTTATTTGCGCTCGCTTTTTGATGTGCGGACGGTAGTAATTAAACAGCCACGTTTTAGAGCCATTCTTTTTTATACGCAAGCCTAACCCGCCACCATCCGACAACAGGTATTCACTTGCTTTTGGTTTCGCATTTTTTATCTGCGTATCATTCAAAGGGGTTGTTAATCTAGGCACGTTTTCACTCCACTATCGAACAGGTAGCCAACCCTTAAAATGGGATACTAAAATCACGATCCGCATTCTTCCTTTAATTTTCATCCGCTTAACTGAATTACAGCGGTTTTAGTTACATCAAAATCGGCAAAACGATTCGGTGTAACTATGAGTGTAACTAAAAATATGAAATGTAGCGATACCAAATTTTACGACTTGAAACGTGGAGGGCTTGTTTACAGTGGGGTATATAACGATTTTAAATTTATTGCTGCGATATTTTTATGTATGAAACGTGTAATTGGTAGCCCCTGCAGGAATCGAACCTGCAACTGCCCCTTAGGAGAGGGAATTTGAGCTATTGAAAAATAAGTAAAAACTAACCTAGAGCCTTTATATAGTGGAATTAAGGGACACCGACTATAACCGTGAATAACTACACGTAACTCTAATACTGTCTCAAATTTGTCTCATATTCAATATATAAAACAAATTTAAATACATAAAAATTACTCTTTTGTAACGAGGAACTGTTCTTGAAAGTCTTCTACTGATTTAAGGTTTTTAGGTAACTTATTTAGTTCGTTCAAAGTAGTTTTTAAACTAAAAACTGTATCTAGTCTTGCGGTTTGTACAGCAACTTTTATCGATTCGCAAATATCAATATCAAAATTCCATGAGTGTGCTGGAATCTCATATTTTCTCTCAAAATAAGAAAGACAATCTATCACGTAGTCTTTCATAGCATCTTCAATACCCAACATTCTAGATTCAATATGACCAAATGCAAAAGCAATAGGAATAATATCCTCACCTATCTGTGGCAGTAACCGAGAATCAAATAGCTTTTTCCCTCTACCAAGTACCCAAGCAATTCTATCTTTATAACACTCGAACACTTCAGCGGTTTCTGTTATGACTGGTAAGCCTCTTTCTGCATAAAAAGCATCTAGTTCTGTAGTTAAAATATTAAGAGCATCATTTAGCCTAAGTTCTTCCATGACAGAAAAAATTTTCATTGGACCGTCTACAAACTCTTGCTCTGTCACACCTAGTTTTGACTCTGCAATGCTTAAATATGTATCAGGAACAGTGTCACCATTCTTATACCTATTCCATTGAGTCGAAGTATTTGAGTCTTTTCCTGAAAAAAACTCTGCAAGCTGCTTTATATTATTTTTACCTGAAACAATAAACACACTATGAAACCAATATCTGGTCCTCAATAAGTTAAGTCCTGTTTTTTTGTACTTTGGCATTGTTGAATCGTTTCCTTTCAATTTAGTTCATTTATTTTTCTGCACATCAATCTGAAAATGCACATATCGAAATTTAACATAAACAGATTATTAAAATGAAAATTAAATTACTCAAAACTACTGAGCTTGCTCAAATCTTAAGGACTAGCCCCGGATACATTCGTAATCAAATTCACTTAGGAAAAGAAGGCAAAACAATCCCACCAAGTATACAGCTTGGTCGAAGAAGAATGTGGCTTGAATCTGATCTTTTAATTTGGCTTAAATCAAAAAATTCAAATGTATGAGCACAAACCCCACTCACCTTTGATGGTCGCGCTGGCGCGACGTCATCACTCGCAAACTTCCGTTTCTAGTATTGCCGGGATGATTTCGCTCTGTGCACCGCTGCCACATTACGCAAAGCCTGAACCCATTAACTTTATTCACGCAATCGGAGATTTCCCCTATGAATAAAATTTTAAATAAGGCCGTCACGGCCCGATTCTCAGGTGAAGATTACCTTCGCCTTCAAACCGAAGCGGAGCGCCGTGGTTGCACGGTGGCCGACGTCATTCGAAGCTCATGGTCACATTATCAGGAGCAACAACAATTGCAACAGCTTTTACTCAAACTCGAGCAGCGCCAGCGCAAAGTTCAGTTTGAAATGCTGTGCACGACCTTGGACTTGGCCGATGAGGATCGCAAACAAGCCCTAAGCCAATTACACGAGAAGGGAGTGAAATTCTAATGAACAATCATCCCACCTCGTATCTTCGTCAGAATTGGGCAAGCATCCTGTCCGTTGGCATCACTATCTGGCTCATCACATTTGTTGGTCTGCTGATCTGGTCGTGGTCATGGCTCACGCCATGGTCAGCGTTAAACGTGCATCTGGGCTATTGGCTGGATAGCGTATCAGGATTGGTCTTTGATTACTCTTTACGCCCTTGGCTTGGCTACTGGAGCGCGTTAGCCCAAAAGAGCTGGCAGTTGGCATTTGTCCTGCACCTTGTCGTGCCAGCACTGATTGCAAGCATACTCGCGTTTTTCAGTGCACGGCACTTTTATGTGACAGGCGGACAAGACGGTTACCGTCATATCTCTGGTGCGCGTTTGCACCAAGGCCGAACGGCGCTAAATCATGCTAAGCACATGGCCAAACATGAAGCCAAGCAAGGTAATGAGGCCAAGGGCTTAAAGCTGCATCCACAAGTGCAAATCAGCAAAGCCCGTGAGCCGGGCAATATACTCGTAGTAGGTAATCAAGGTACAGGTAAGACAGTGTTCATTGCGCCATTGATTGACCAAGTTATCGACCGGGGAGAACGCGCCTTTATTTATGACGAGAAGCGCGAGTTCACCGCCTTGTTTTATAAGCAGGAGTCCTCTGTGCTGCTGGCTCCGTGGGATGCTCGCGGCACCGCATGGGATATTCAATCGGATGTTCACAATGCGACACAGGCGCATCTCATTGCCGAGCGGCTAATTCCTGAATCCCATGAGCCACTGTGGTCAAACGGGGCACGGATGCTGTTTACCGGCATGATTGAGATACTGAACCACACCCAAAGGCGCTGGGGCTGGTCAGAACTTGCCGACATACTGAGCTGCGACGAACCAACACTTCAAAGCCAGTTAAGCCAATACTACCCGCGAGCCGCTCGCTTTATCGTCGAAGGCAGCAAGACGACCCAATCATTCTTTGCGCAGCTGGTTGGCTCTCTGGGCTGGATTTATACCCTCGCTGACGCATGGCCAAAAGCGTATGAAGATGGCTTTTGTGTGCGTGATTGGGTGAGTGACCCAGAGACGAAAAAGCCCATCATTATCGTACAAGCTGACAAAAGATATAAAGATATCGGTGCACCGCTGGCCAATACGGTCATTGCTTTGATGACCAGTCATATACTGGCGCAGACTAATAGCGCTGACAGGGAGTTATGGTTATTCATTGATGAGTTGGGCAACCTGCCCAAGAACCCGGCACTAGCTGAGTGGATGAGTCTTGGCCGCTCAAAAGGCTGTCGTATTTGCGGTGGCACACAGTCGATATCCCAGCTCAAGCACATCTACGGTGAGCAGGAAGCCAACACGCTTTTGAACATGTTTACCCTTTTTGCCTCCATGCGGGTCGGAGCGGCTGGTGAAACTGCAAGCTATACCGCCAAAGTGTTTGGGGAGCGAGTGGTGGAGCGTCCCACCTCAAGCGCCGGTCAAAGCGATGGCATCACACAAAACTGGCACAGAGAAACTCTGCCGCTAGTCAGTGCATCGAATCTTGTGCAGCTTCCGCAACCGAATAAAAACGGCGTGGTCGGTTACCTCTTGATACCGGGCTACATGGCCGTGTACCGCCTTCGCTGGCCTTTTAGCAAGCTAAGCCCTGTCAGTGATGAACATTGCCCGGCACAGTGGCTGACGGCAAAGCCTGCTCCCGTTAACTCTAACGAGCCAACAGACAAACCCAGCCGCCGTGAGCAGCTAAAAAAACGGAGGCAAGCTGAATGAATTCGTTAAACGCCATTAACAGCATTGCGTATTATGAGGAACTGGCCAAGGAAGATTATTACCAAGGTGGCGGTGAGCCACCGGGTAAGTGGATAGGTTTAGGCGCACGAACAATGGGCCTGACCAACCAGTTAAACACCACCTCTTACCGGCGAGTTTTTAACGGTTTCAGCCCGGAAGGTGAACCACTTTGTGAAAATGCTGGGGACAATCACCGGGCTGGCTGGGACTTAACCTTCTCTGCACCCAAGAGCGTATCCATGCTGTGGGCACGCGCCGATGAAGTAACCCGAAAAGCTATCCAACAGGCCCAGCAAAAAGCAGTGGAAGAAGCGTTTACTTTTATTGAGCAGCACGCCAGTTTTACCCGCAGAGGTAAAGGCGGGCATATTCAGGAGCGCGTGATAGGATTGATTGGGGCAACCTTTGAGCACTCAACATCAAGAGCACAAGATCCCCAACTCCATACCCACTGTCTCATTGCCAATCTTGCGCCACGCGCAGATGGCAAATGGGGCACACTGGAATCAAAACACTTTTTCTTTTGGCAAATGGCCTCTGGGGCGATTTATCGCAGTGCCTTGGCTAACGGCTTGCGTGAACTTAGCTTTGAAGTCGAAGCCGTGGACGATCACAAGCACTTTGAGGTCAAAGGCGTTGACCAAGGTATCTGCCAGTTTTTCTCAAAGCGAGCCGAAGCCATTCGCGCACAGATGGAGGCCATGGGCGTTCACAAAGCAGCATCCAAAGTTGGCGATACCATCACCCTTAACTCCCGCGATTATAAGAAAGCGGTGGACAGACCAAAGCTGTTCGCGGCATGGCAAGCGGACATGGACAGACTCGGCTTTATGCAAACCGATATAGATAAGATACGTAAGCCAAATCTCACACATTTCCCAGAGCCATTACCACTGCAACATATCTTGGATAAATTGATTGAATCCCAAGCGGTGTTCCGCTTGCAGGATATCTATGCGGCGGTAGGCGGCGAAGCTCAGTTTAATCATGTAAGCCGTTTGGAAATTGAAGATACCGTTCGGGAGTTGCTCGCTGATAATAGTATGGTGAACATCGGTAAAGATCTCAGCAACAATCAGATTTACACCACCAAGGGCATGCTCGCCATTGAGCAGGACTTGCTTAACCATGCCGATAGTATGCACGCAAGCAAGCATTACCAGTTGGATGACAGCATCATCCAACAAGCAATTGACCAACAAGGACAGCAGCAAGGCTTTGCACTATCTGATGAGCAAATCGAAGCCGTGTTTTCGGTCTGTCAGTCGAGTCTTGATATCATCCAAGGTCGTGCCGGGGCCGGTAAATCTACCTCGATGCAGGCCATGCGTTTGGCGTATGAGTCACAAGGCTTTACCGTCAGAGGGGCTACCGTGGCACGACAAGCCGCCCAGCAGCTTGAGAAAGATACGGGGATTAAAAGCACGACGTTAGCGAGTTTGCTCAATGAATTAGGTAAAGGCAACAGTCAAGCCAAATTTAAAAATACGGTGATTTTGCAGGACGAAGCCGGACAGCTTACCACGCCTGACTTACTGAAATTGATGCGAGCCGCACACACAGCCAAAGCTAAGCTGGTATTGGTAGGCGAGCAGCAGCAAATGGATGCGATAACCCATGGCGGCTGCTTACGCTATTTAAGTCAGCGCCAAGGCTGTGCGCGAATTAATACCATTCGTAGACAGCGCGAAGCTTGGGCACGAAAGGCCGTCAATGACCTGCGCAGTGGTAATGCCAAAGCCGTATTGGACAGCTTTCAGGGTAAAGGTTTGCTGCATATCGAGGATGACAGCCAAACGGCCCGTGAGCAGCTGGTGAAACAATGGCAAGCTTACACCGAGGCCTATCCCGACAAGTCAACCATGATAATGGCGCAGCGCTGGAAAGAAGTAAAACCGCTTAATGACTTGGTACGCAAAGTCTATCAGGAGCGAGGAAAACTCGGCATAGAAAACTTCCAAACCGAGTGTGTGGTTTCCAATCAAAGCCTGTATTTTGCGTTTTCAAAAGGTGAGCGGGTTCGATTCACCAAAAACGATTACCAAAGGGATTTTACCAATGGCGAACAAGGTACGATTACCCAAATACTGCAACAAGGGGAGGATATCCGTTTTACCGTTAAACTCGACTCGGGCCGTACAGTCAGCTTTTATAGGTCGGATTATTCAGATGAACAAGGCAGACTGCAATTGGCGCAAGCCTATGCATGTACGGTTTACAGCAGCCAAGGCGCGACCATCGACGGCGATACCTTTGTGTTGTACACAACGGCAATGGACAGAGCCGCATCCTATGTGGCCGGAAGCCGCCACAAGGATAAGTGCCACTGGTTCGTCAATGGCCAAGAGCTGGATGCGCGAAGTGGACAAGCCGATATCGGCAAGACTCCTGACATAGGCACCCGAATTAAAACCTTAGTAGATTGTATGAAGACCAATAAACACAAGTATATGGCTTCTGAATATATACTAGAAAAAGAAATTGACCTACAGCTAGAAAGTCTAAATGAGAACGAATTGATAGTATAAAATGTAGTAATTCATATCTTATGAAAAATACACTTTAACTACATCTTACAGACAGCTATCAGCTTGAAAAAGACGGGAGCTTTGGCTTGTTTCTGGACAGAAACGTGTCAGGGACTTTTCTAAATTAGCAACGCACAGATAGCAATACGTACGCCTGTTTGTGTGACTGGTAGTAATTACACATGGCCTTGTACCGCTGGGCAAACTGTCGTGGGTTTCCTCAATGAATACAATGTCGATGGTCATCAAAACGGATTATTCAAATACCAAAATACTTCGACTAATTCGCCATGGAATACTATGTCAGTCCAGATCAGTATTCTTTGATTTATTAATGATGTAGGCCAGACATTCTGGCCTTTTTATATTTCTAAATACGAATGTTAACACCAGTACTTTTGTCTTGCATGATAGACATAGCTGATTCTAACATCTTCAAAGTAGTCTCGTCATTGCGTGACAGTGCGCCTTGGATGCCATCACGCGTTTTTTGAATGAAGTTATATCGTGTTTCATCACTGTGTGCACCTGCCAGTTCGCCTCCATTTACGGGTATTTTCATAGTCATAGCCATGAAAGGCCTGCCGTCATCGAGAGACATTTCTCCATTGCGGATTTGAGTGTTGGCCCAGTCCCGCATTTCTTGCCGGGTCATACTAGTGAAATCCGCCTGTTTTGTGCTGCTGTCAGTCTTATCATTGTCTGTTTGTGCTGCTGTTAATGCAGCCGAAAATGACGTTGAGGCCTCTGTTGAAGGCTTGGTACGCTGGTTCCCATTAAAATAATGTACGTTTGCATCAACTCGCATAGGTTCTTTTCCTTAGTATGATCGTATGAGTGATATTAACTGCAAAACCTGCGCCATAATTATACACTTATAGTCTTTTGAAAACGCCTTTAAAAAGTTTATTTAAATTAAGTTGTTGAAGGTAATTCATCGTAAAGTGAAAAGCTTAATACAGAGGTGTTGGACGGCAAAGGCTTTCCGGTAACTGGAATATTTACTAATAGGCTTGGCTCATAGGCCTTAAATTATTCAGGATAAAGCCTAATAAAAGAAGGTTTTGAAATAAGCAATATTAAAGTGAAATATTGGGATCGAGATTGATACAAAGATGAGGGATATAGAAATCAATATCCATTTCAATTTTTTGATTTCTTTTAAGTGATTTGCATTTTTAAGCGATTCATTTAGCCGCTGAATATTTAGTTCAACTTCGTGTACAGTCTCCTGAGAGACGAGCGCTAAATCTTTAATACTATCAACAGAGCTTTTTAAGTTTTTCTCTGTTGCTAGTATATGTGAATCGCCCCGAGTTCATCGGAGACCAGTTTGTTTAAGTCAGGCCACTTTACCTGACTCGTTTAAATTATCATAGTAGTCTGTTTCATATTGAGCTGGTGAAATATACCCAATTGAAGATAATAAGCGTTGATTATTAAACCAATTGACCCACTCTAACGTTGCGTATTCAACAGCATCAACATTCTTCCACGGGCCATTTCTGCGAATAATCTCTGTTTTAAATAATCCATTTATTGTTTCAGCCAATGCATTGTCATAAGAGTCACCCACACTGCCTACAGACGCTTGAATTCCAGCTTCAGCAAGTCGCTCAGTGTATCGTATAGACAAATATTGGCTGCCTCTGTCGCTGTGGTGAATTAACCCTTCGGGGTTGCCACGATGCCAAATAGCTTGCTCTAACGCATCAAGAATAAGCTCTGTGTGCATTGTCGTTGATACACGCCAACCTACAATGTATCGTGAAAAAACATCTATCACGAAAGCGACATAAACAAACCCACTCCATGTGGCAACATAGGTGATGTCAGCTACCCAAAGTTGATTTGGCTGCTCAGCAGTAAATTGACGATTAACTAAATCAAGTGGCTTATCTTGTTGCTCGTCAGGTATCGTTGTCTTATGTGCTTTACCCCGACGAACACCTTGAATTCCCATAACTCGCATCAATCGTTCGACTGTACAGCGGGCGACTTGATGGTCGTCAAGCTGTAGCTGCTTCCATATTTTTCTTGCACCATAAACTGACATATTATCCTCCCACACTTCGCGAATGAGTATTATCAGCTCAGCATCACGCTTTTTGCGGTTAGACAGTCGCTCAGGCTCTCTTTGTATCTGTTTATGAGAATAATACGTTGATGGTGCAATCGGCAATTCCTTGCAAATTGACTCGACACCGTAATGCTCTCTGCAAGCATCAATAAAATCCACTATTACTTCTGTTTGCGGTCGAGCTCCGCTTGGGCGAAAAAAGCGGCAGCTTGCCTCAGGATATCATTCGTTCGCTTGAGCTCTTTATTCTCGCGCTCTAAGACGGCAAGGCGTTCTTCAGTTGATTGCGTATTAGAAGAGGGTTTAGACGGTTGAGCTTGAGATTTCTTGACCCATGCTCTAAGTGTTTCTGGGGTACATCCCAGTTTATCTGAAATCGATACTAGCGCAGCCCAAAGAGAAGGGTATTCATGCTGTTGTGTGGTAACAAGCCTAATTGCACGTTCACGAAATTCTGATGTATAGCGATTTGATTTTTTCATAGTTCCAGTTTCTCAAGTTATTGAGTCTCTGGCAAACACGGGGCGATTCAGATTCTTTAAAGTTGATATTTTGCCAACATAAGCGCTGGATTTCACCACGCCGTGCTGCCGTCTCAATTGCTATACGAATTATTGGTTCAATGACGCCATCGTATTCCTTTGCGGTTTTTAATAATATTTCCTCTTCATCACACATTAACCTGCGATTTCTAGATTTACCCTTAGGTGGAAGTTTCACCGCATTTACAGGATTACCAAATGGTAAATGTACGTCCCATTCTGTAATAGCATGCTTAATTACCCTTCCCAAAAGTGAAATATTTTTCCTGACGGTGTCCCCTTTGACGTAATCAAGCCGTTTATCCCTATACTCTCTAATAAGAGCTGGGGTTAAAGCATTTAAAGCTAAATGACCAAAGTAATCATCTAATAACTTTATATTGCTTTTATGTGAAGAAAACGACTTCATTTTAGGAACTTCTTCAATGAGGTAACGGGTTAAAAACTCTTTAACTAACCTAGTCTCAGCGTCAGATTTAGAAACAAACAAGCCTTTATCAATTTCAAGTTCGATTTCACTTGCCCACTGTTGTGCAGCAGCTTTAGTCTTGAATGTCTTTGATAGTGGTGCATAACCTTTTTTCCGTATTCTTGCTTGCCACTGCTTGTCTTTTCTTTTAACGAAAGTAGCCATATTTATACCTCCCGAGCTTGAGGTAAAAAATATACAAAGTAAACGCATTCATTTTTTTCTCCCGATTAATTTAATATGGGAGAGTTTGACTTTTAATTTTGGAAGGTTCGATGAACTGTTTTTGGTAAAAGCAGTACAACTATTAAAAAGATAACTTGTTTGGAGCATTTTATAACCTCAATTTTAATTAAAAATAAGGTGTCCCAAAAATGTCCCACGTATATAGTGGTGGAGGTGGCCCGCCCCAGAGGATTCGAACCTCTGACCTCAGCCTTAGGAGGGCCGCGCTCTATCCAGCTGAGCTAGGGGCGGATGTTTTGAGGTTAGCTTTTACTAACCTTAAATTTGCGTTTTATAATAAGTTACACAAAATCAAGTATTCAATTTTTCACATTACCTTTTCCTTAGGAGGGGGCCGTTATATCCATTTAACTAAGAGGCCGCACCGAGCTTACAGCTTACAGCTTACAGCTTACAAAAATTATAACGGCATCTTGTTTTTCATATCAAGCTAAAATTAACTTAATTGCTTGATAAATATATATCTTCTTTGTTTAACACGTACAGCGGTATGAGTTTACGGCTGCTTGCTACAATATGCTTGCTGTGAACATTTATAACGCGGGTGTTTACTGCTACGCCATTTGGGCGGTAAATTAACGTACCTGCTAATACATAGTTAGCCATGCTGCTTTCGCTTAGCTTTTCTATATCGCGAGATAACACGAAGTCGCCTCTGTTTGATACATCAATGTTGTCCATGGTTTTAAAATCTACCACGCCGTAGCCAAATTTTTGCAGCTGATGAATAAACGTCTCTGCTAATTGATTACCCAACTGATTACTTTTATTAAGCGATGCGTCTAAATCTACAATGGTGGTAACCGCTATGTTGATGCTGTTGTTATCGGACGCTTCGGCTTCAAGCGTATCGACTAAATCCAGCGCCATTTGCTCTACATAGTTTGCCAGCGTTTTGTGGTGTTTAAGCGGTGTAAACTGCCTTGCTGTGTCGTACTCACTTTGCTGCTGCACAGATTGGTTGGCATATACTGGCGTGGGTTGGCTACTTTGCGTTACCACGGTGTAATCTGAGCGCGTGTTTATGCTTTCGTTATGCTCATTATTTTGCGTTATTGAACAGCCAGTTAATGCTAACGTTGCCGTTAGCCCCGCTATAGCAGATAGTTTGTAAATCATGGTCAACCTCACTCGCTGGCTTGTTTAAGCATAATTCCGTCGGTGCGATAGCTACTGTTTAGCGCATCAACCACTGATTGAGGGATAAACCCTTGCGCACTGCCCACTACCGCTTTACTTTTAATGCCCACTATTCGTGCATTTACCAGTACGCCACCTTGGTGGCTCACAAGTGTTCCTGCTAATACGTAATTAAAGTTTTGATCTTGGTTTAGCTCTAGGTAATCGCGACTAAATACAAAGTCGCCTGCGGGTGTTACTCGCATATAATCGGTGGTTTTAAAATCGATAACCGGTACTCCAAAACTATGCAGTTCGTGCATAAAGCTTTCGGCTATTTGGTTACCTAACAGGCTTCCATCGCTGTAGTCATCATCTAAAAATACAAAGCTAGAAACGGCAAGTGGCGTTTTGTCGTTTACGTATTGCAGGTTTTCGACCATGTCTTGCATTATACCGCGCACATAATGGTTTATATTTTTGCGTTTTGCAGGGGCACTTTTGGTGTAGTTACTTTGCTTGTTTAAATTAGACTGAAATAACGCTTCATTTGGTGCAGGTGCTTTTACCGCACGTTGCTCTGAAACAAGCTGGGCTGCATTATCTTGCTCAACCTGCTCCGGCTCTGAATGTAGCGAATTTAACATTTGCGAACAGCCAAAGCCTAATGGCAAACATAGGGTAATTAATAGGTTTCTCATGGTGTGCTCCTGATTAATATTCGCTGCGGTACAAAGAGCCGTCACGCTGCTGAATTTTTTCGTTTCCCCACATTACATTTATAGGGATCTCTGTGCTGCCTGCCGACAGTACTTGCTTGTTTTCAATATTAACGAGTCGTGCATTAACTATGTAAGCATGCTGTTGGCGCGTTACAGTGCCGGTGATGACTAAGTCAATATTTTGGCGATTGCGTAATTTACTTAAGTCGCGGCTTAATATGCTGTCTGCGTTTTGCGCTAATATAAGGTTATTGCCAAGGCGGTACTCAACGGTATGATAGCCAAGCTGGGTAAATTGCGTTAATAAGCTTTCTTGAATTTGTAAGCTCAAACCCGAGGCCTGCCCTGCTACTAGCTTAGTATCTAAAGCATCGGCATAAAAAAAACTACTCACACCAATGCGCGCATTGGCATTTAAAGCGCTATTTACATGGTTAAGCTGCGAGGTTAGATTTGCTACATACTCGTTAACAGTATAGGGTGCCATTGCTGCTTTTGGCGCGTCAGTAGGCACACTCGGCTCTGGGGGCGGAACCAAATTGCAAGCAGTTAAATTTAACAATACTAAAGGCAGTAAAAGGCGCATAGTTGCCGTCCTCTTTAAAACATACCGAGGATAAAGCAATTATTATGCCTAATTAACCTAAACTCTGGATAATAAACCTATCTCTAGCCAGAGATAATAAATTTAAGTATCAAGATAGTTCAATATGCTAGTAAGGCTCTTAACCAGAGTTCAGGTTAATTAACTTTGAGGCGTTTTGACGTAGTAGGTTACAAAGCAAGTATTATTGTTTATTAATAACTTACATGCATCGTTTGCTGCTTCTTTTGTTTTAAACGCACCAAGCTTTAATCTATAAAAGATGTGCTGGTCAATCAGTACTTGCTCGGTATTTACTTCAAGCTTATTTGAGGCCGATTGAAATTGCTTTATAGCCGCTTCAAGTACCGCTTTATTTTTATATGCACCCACTTGCACAGCAAACAGCGCATTTGTATTTACAACAGCTAAGTGGTTAGTTTGCTGTGGTTTTGGCTGCGCGTTAAGTTGTTTTAATTTATCTACTGTGCGCTGTAATTCACTTTCTAGCTTTAACAGTCTTTCTAGTTGAGGCTTGGTTTGTTGCCACTGCTGCGCTGACTCTTTGAGTACGGCTAAATCATCTTTTTTAATGAGCACCGCCTGCTTTTGGGCCGTTGCTAGTGCGTGAGCACTGTTTGCTAATGCAAAGCCTAAAACTAATGTGGCTAAAAAATCCTTGTAGTGCAGCATAAGTATGTTGTTAATATGGGTAAGAGTGGGCGCTATTTTAACAGCCAATCAACGCTTAGCAAGTCACGCGTGCTAGGATCTATTGCGCTTTTATACCAATTAGCTTAATTAAGTAATCTATTTTGAGGATAGTAAAACGTATTGATAGCTAGGCAAAAAAATTCGCTATTTAGTTGTTCTAAACGAGATTTATTAACGCAGAACGCAACACGATTAGCCCCGTAAAATAATTATTTATTATTGCGGGTTAGTATCACTATTAAAGTTTAATTGGCCTATCGGTGTAGTTACTTACAATGCAGTCGAGCTTATACATTTTAAATACTTCACAGTCGGCTTTGGCATTTTTAAGGTTTTTATAGGAGCCAAGCTTTAAGCGATAAAAGGTTTTATCATTTATTTTTGCGGTTTCTACGTTGGTTAATATTTTATCTCTAAATAGTGGCGCTGCTTTGGTATTTAGTTCTTGCCAGGCTTTGGCTACATCCTGCTTAGAATCAACCGAGGCAACTTGTAATGCAAATACATGTTTAGGGGTATTAAGCTTTATAGTTTGCTTTTGGTTATTCTTAGCAGCTTTGTAAGTTTGCTGACGACGTGGCTTGTTACTGGCTGTACGCGAAGGCGTGCGAGTGTAACGGCTGCTGTAGGCAGGGCTTGCATTAGATTGTGCAATAGCTTTAGAGTTTATTATATCTATGTGATTAACCAGGTAAGTAATTTCTTTTTCAAGCTTTAAAATACGCTCTATACCGGCGCGTGCTTGCTGCCATTGCATTGCGGCATCTTTTAATTGCGCAAGCTCTAGTGCAGTTATCAATACGTAATCGGGCGTGGTGTTAGGTATTTCATTATCAACAGCAGGTTTAACGGTAGGCGTAATAGAGCACGCCGTGCCAAACGTAAGCGTAAAAAGGCATACAAAAAAGTGTTTATAGTATTTTTTTAATTTAAGCATGTACCCGTTATCCTGAAAGCAGTGCCTGTGCACTTACATTTCAGTTAAACATTCTCACAAGAAAGCGTTTAACTTAGCAATTTAAAAAATGAGCGATTTTTGCTCCCGCACGCTAATTTACCTGCATAGATAAAATTAACATGACCCTTCCGTGAGTTTGGCTTTTAATACAACCTTGATGCCAATTAACATAAAATTTACAATATAAATTACGTTATGTTGCTATATAACGCAAGTCAAATTCAGAACATAATTAAGCGTAGACCATCTTTATTACTGGCGGCGTTAAAATTAAGTAAAGCCTTACCTATTTTGGTATTAATAATTTAGCACTAAAAAAGGCGCCTAAACAGGCGCCTTGGTTGGTAATTTAATAAAAACTAAATTAACGATTTAATAAATGTTTTTAAATCATCTGCAAACTCGTCGCGGCGCAGAGCAAACTCTATCGTTGCTTTTAAGTAGCCTATTTTGCTACCGCAATCGTGGCTGCGGCCTTTCATTGCGTACGCGTCTACTTTTTCTTGCTGCATTAGCATGGCAATTGCATCTGTAAGTTGAATTTCGTTGCCAGCCCCTTGCGGCGTTTTAGCAAGAAGTGGCCAAATGTTTTCGCTCAATACATAACGCCCTACTACAGATAGGTTTGAAGGTGCTTCATCTACTGGCGGTTTTTCTACCATGTTTATAATTGGCGAGCTTTCACCTTGGTGAAGCTCTACGTCACCTAAATCAACAACACCAAATTTGTCTACTTCGTCCATTGGTACTGGCTCAACCATAATTTGGCTGTGCTTAGTTTCTTCAAAACGGGCGATCATCTCTGCTAGGTTGTCTTTTTTAAGGTCGCTCTCTACGTCATCAACAATTACATCTGGCAAAATAACCACAAAAGGTTCGTTGCCAATAATTGGCGCTGCACAGTTAATTGCATGACCTAAGCCTTTGGCTTCGCCTTGGCGTACGTGAATAATGGTCACATCTTTAGGGCAAATTGCCTGTACTTCGGCAAGTAATTGCCGCTTTACGCGTTTTTCAAGCGTGGCTTCTAGCTCAAAGCTGGTATCAAAATGGTTTTCGATAGAGTTTTTACTTGAGTGCGTTACAAGTACAATCTCTTTAACGCCTGCTGCTACCGCTTCATTTACTACATATTGAATAAGCGGGCGGTCTACCACTGGGAGCATCTCTTTAGGGATAGCTTTTGTGGCAGGTAACATACGCGTTCCAAGGCCTGCTACTGGGATCACTGCTTTCATCTTGTTCTCCTTAATCTTATTATACTGAAAACGGATATTGGATTGGTTCGTGGCATTGATAGCCTACTACTTCAAAATCGTCTCGTGTTACCCATGTTTCTATATCTTCTAGTGATTTTATGTTTGGGTTAATATTTAATTGCGGTGAGTCAAACGGCTCACGTGTTAGCTGTACATCGCGCATTAACGGTAACTGGTTTTCGTAAATATGCGCATTAGCAATTTTATGATACGCCTTACCTGCTTTATGGCCGGTAATTTGCGCTACCAATGCCAGTAATACAAAACACTGAATTTGATTAAAATTAAGGCCCAGCGGCACATCGCAACTGCGCTGATACGATGTTAAATACAGCGTGTCGCCAAGCAGCGAAAACGTATGCGTGTGCATACATGGGCGCAAGCAACCAAGCTCAAACTCACCAGGATTATAAAAGGTAATTATTTCACCTCTGTCATCAATCCCGTTTTTTAAGTTATTTATTACTTTAGCAAGCTGATCGAGCGTTGAGCCATCTGGGCGCTGCCAATTACGCCCTTGCACGCCATAAACGCGGCCCATGTCGTCCTCGCCTTTGCGGTTAGGGTTATTTAGCCATGCGTTATTATCGTTTGCGTTTGCATCCCAAGTTTTACAGCCTATATCGCGAAATTGCGCTGCGCTATCGTACCCTCGTAAATAACCTAAAAGCTCTGCTATAGCGGCTTTGTAGTAACTTTTACGAGTGGTGATCATAGGAAATTTATTATTACCTACATCGTATTCTAAGTCGGCATTAATAACGGTTAAGCAGCGCGTGCCTGTGCGTTTGTTTTCTACCCATACACCTTCGTCAACGATGCGCTCACATAATTTTAAATATTGTTTCATGATCTGTTCTTACTATGCCTTTGCTGCGGTTACAGGTTGCGGTTTTTTGTACGCCCAAATTAATAGCCCTAGGCCACCAATTATCATAGGTAACGAGAGTATTTGACCCATTGAGATAAAATCGGCAAATAGGCCAAGCTGCGCATCTGGTTGGCGGAAGTATTCAATACAAAATCTAAATACGCCGTATCCTAATAAAAACACACCGGCTACACTGCCTGCAGGGCGAGGCTTTTTAATAAACCATAATAAAATTAAAAACAGGACTAGCCCTTCAAAAAAGGCTTCGTATAACTGCGATGGGTGACGCGCAAGCGGCCCACCCGTTGGAAATACCATTGCCCATGGCACATCGCTTACACGGCCCCATAACTCGCCATTTATAAAGTTACCAATACGCCCTGCTAATAAGCCAACCGGAACCAGCGGCACCACAAAATCTCCCACTGCAAATAGTGATTTTTTGCGGGTTTTTGCAAATAGTATAATAGCGGTAATAACCCCTAATGTTCCGCCGTGGAACGACATACCGCCTTGGTCAATTCTAAATAAATATAATGGATTTTCTAAAAAGTAACTAAACTGATAAAACAATACATAGCCAATTCTGCCGCCTAAAATAACCCCTAGCATGCCGTAAAAAAGCAAGTCGCTAACTTGCTCTTTAGTCCAACCAGAGTTTGGTTTTTCGGCTTGACGATTAGCAAACCACATCGCAAACGCAAAACCAATTAAATACATTAAACCGTACCAACGTACGCTTAGCGGTCCAACAGAAAAAATTATTGGATCGATTTGAGGAAACTCAAGTGCCATAAATAAACCTTTAGCTAAAAACCATTTTAAGTGCGATGAGCACAAGCAACACCGCGAAAATTTTCTTTATTATATTAACAGGTAAATAATGAGTTGCTTTAGCCCCTAAGGGCGCCACAAACCACGATGTTATTACAATACCAAATAATGCAGGTAAGTATACAAACCCTGCGAACCCATGGGCTAAATCGGTTACCTGCCAGCCTGCGCTTATATAACCAATAGAGCCAAATAGCGCGATAACAATGCCGCTCGCTGATGCACAGCCTATCGCTTTTTTCATATCAACTGAAAAGTAATTAAGCATAGGGGCAATAAGTGCGCCGCCACCAATACCTATTAAACCAGAAAGCGCGCCCATAAGGGCAGAAATGCTCCCTAAAATAATCCCTTTTGGTAGCGGTTTTTCTTTAAGCGATTTACTACGTGATGCCAACACCATTCTGCCTGCAATAAATACAACACTTATTGCAAACACGCTGCGTAATGCTTGTTCGGGTATTAAACTTGCGGCAAAGCCACTTATTAACGCGCCTAAGCCTACACCCGACATAACCCACGGTGCAATTTGCCACGGCACATTATCATTTTTATGATGAGCCAAGACTGAAGAAGTAGAAGTGAATAAAATAGAGGCAAGCGATGTTGCAATAGAAATAACTAATACGTGATCAGGTGAAGTAACGTCAAACATCAGTAATAAGCCACTTAAAACAGGCACAATAATTAAACCGCCGCCTATCCCTAATAGCCCAGCTAAAAAGCCAACTACACAGCCAAGTAGCGCACAACTGGCCACGAGTAAAGCTAAGTCATACATAGTGTTCTCAAATACCTTTTCGTGCGCCTATATTAAAGGATTATAAAGTTAATAGCATCTTTAAGCGCTGCATTATTTGGCGGTATAAAACAGATCGCCTAATTGGTGTTCAATCATAAAATTGCGCGTTAAGCGCAGTACCTGTTTAGCGTTCGATTGCACTAAGCACTCTGCGAGTAATTGCTGCATATCGTTAATATTTAAGCGCCTTAAAATCCACTTCACTTTAGTTAACGACGACATGTTCATACTTAAATGCCTATAGCCCATGGCAATGAGTAAAATAGCGCCCTCTGGCTCGCCGCCTAGCTCGCCACATAAACTAAAGGGTAAACGGTGTTTATTACATTCATTCGCTACTTTATTTAATACCCTTAACACACCGGGGTGATATGGGTTAAATAGCTGAGCCACGCGCGCATTTGCTCTATCGACAGCAAGTAAGTATTGCGTTAAATCGTTACTGCCTACTGAGCAAAAATCTACTTTTTTAGCCCACTCGTCGAGCATAAATATACTTGAGGGTACTTCAAGCATAATGCCCACTTCTGGGCGCTCCAAGTTTTGCTCTGGGTGTTTTTCTGCCAGTTCAAAATAAGCTTGTTCAAATAACGCGAGCGCTTCGTCTACCTCTTCTGTGCCGCTGATCATAGGCAGCATTATTTTTAAATTACCTAAGCCCATGTTTGCTTTTAACATAGCTTTGAGCTGATCTAAAAATAGCTCTGGATGGTCAAGGCTTATGCGTATGCCGCGCCACCCTAAAAAGGGATTTTCTTCGGTGATATTAAAGTAATCTAAAACTTTATCGCCACCAATATCTAGGGTTCGCATAACCACTGGCGCTGGGTGGTAACTTTTTAGCACCTCCCTATACCAGTTTTCTTGCTCAGCTTGCGATGGAAATTGCCCCTTTTGCATAAACCATGCTTCGGTACGATAAAGCCCTACCCCATCGCAAATATGCGCACTGCTTTGCTCGGTATTAAGCTCAAGCCCTGCATTTAGCATTAAATTTATTTGCTCACCATCTAAGGTAACCGACTGTGCACTTTGTTCTGCTAAAAAGCGATTATTGAGTAGTTTATCTTGGTGCTTTAACTGTGCGTATTCATCGAGTAACACTTGCGAAGGAGAAATATATAAACGCCCAGCAAAGGCATCTAAAATCATTGGTTTAGCATCAAATTGCAATAAAGGTAAATCTTCAATCCCCCAAATAGCCGGTATTCCCATCGCTCGGGTTAATATAGAGGCATGGCTATTGGCTGAGCCATTCACACTCACTACACCGGCTAAATGCCCGTTGGGTACTTCAGCCAGCATGGCGGGCGTTAAGGTATTCGCAATTAATATGGTATTGGGTGGGTAATCTTTTACTGCGTGCTCTGTGTTTACAAGGTGGTGTAATACCCTTAAACCAATGTCTTTTACATCAACTGCGCGCTCTTTAATGTAGGGGTCTTGCATGGCATTAAACTGCGAAATAAGCCGCTCAATAACAATTTTTAAGGCGCTTTTTGCACACCAGCCCTCTTGTAACTGTACCTCAACGTTGTGGCCTAAACTTTTCGCATCAAGTAATTGTTGGTATACATCAAATACCGCGAGTGCTTCACGCGGGATTGAGTCACTCAAGGTCATAGACAGGGTATTAAATTCTTTGCGGGTGGCAGCAACGGCTTGTGTAAACAAACGGCGCTGCTCGGCGCTATCGGGATCTTTTTTTAGCTCTATAGATTTAAAATCAAGCTTGGGCAGTACCACAAAGGCTTGGCCAATCCCAATACCTGGGGCACTCGACACCCCTTTGAGCACTGAGGTTTGGTGTGATGATTCGTCTTGGCGTAAAAGCTCTTTTATTTCGGCATGCGCAAGTTGCGAGGCTAGCTGCGCTGAAAGGGTAATTAAAAACGACTCTTCGTCTTGGCTAAAAACCCGCGCCATTTTTTGTTGTACAACAATAACGCCCAATACCTTTTTTTGATGCACCACAGGCACAGACAAAAAGGCATTGTAACCTTCTTCGTTTACTTCGGGGGAGAGCTTAAAACGCGGATGGGATTTTGCAAAAGCTATATTAATGGGCTCTTCACGCTGGGCTACTAAACCTACAAGCCCTTCGGTAAAGCCAATTCTAAACTTACCTACGGCGTCGGGGTTAAGGCCTTCGGTTGCCATAAGTACAAAGTTATCTTGGCTGTAGTCGGCAAAATAAATAGAGCAGCACTGGGTTTTCATGGCCTCTTTAACCATTTTCACAAAGCACACTAAGGCACTGTCTAAATTCGCTTGTTGCGAAACAGACTCAGCAATAGTTCTAAGTGTTGCCAGCATTACCTGCTCCTTATTTTATAATTATGCTACTACCTTTTGTGTCGCCACTGTTCTTTATGATGTTCTCTTTTATTAAAAGGCATTGCAAACGGTGCAAACTCTTTCATCACCCGTCTGTATACATCGCGCTTAAACGATACCACTTGCCTTACTGGGTACCAATAACTCACCCAGCGCCAATCATCAAACTCGGGATGATGTGTTTTAAGCAAGTTTACATCTTCATCTTTGCAACGCAGTTTTAATAAAAACCATTTTTGTTTTTGCCCAATACACACCGGACTAGAGTCGCGGCGAATTAATCGCTTGGGTAATTTATAGCGTAACCAATGTTTTGAGCTTGCAACTATTTCTACATCTTCTGGTCGCAAACCTACTTCTTCGTGTAATTCACGGTACATGGTTTGTTCGGGTGTTTCTCCGTCATCAACACCGCCTTGGGGAAATTGCCAAGAATGTTGACCGTAACGTCTAGCCCAAAAAACCTGCCCCTGATTATTGCAAATTACAATTCCGACATTGGCACGAAAACCTTCGGCATCAATCACCTTAGTGCCTCATTTGTAAGTCGATTTTTAATGATTGTTCCACATTAGCTGCAATTCGGCAAACACTATTATCCCCAAAGTCATCACGCCCTAATCGCACGTTTACTATTTACACTGTGCATAACGACTTAACGTTAAATGAGCACTGAGTAATTACAAGGATAAAATAACCCTTAATTCACGCAACTTTTAGCAAAAAAAGCTAAGCTATGCCTTGATTATTATGTTTAGTGCTATTTACTCACAGCTTGTGTATAACTTTTAATAAACAAGGCTATTTTGCAAACAAGTCCACAATAGCAGATCTAAAAACTCGCTTTCTCCACAGATTCTGTGGATAAACATGTTTATATAGTTGTATTTATCCCATATAGAATTTGCTAACTTAATTAAAGCTGAATGAGTTAATTGAAAATATTAAAGCTAGTCAGTCACTTACAGTTAAACTGTGACTTTTTGGGGTGTGCAAAATTACGCCAAACACAGTGCGTATAAAAAACAACCAAAAGCAAAGATATCCACCTTACGGGGGTTTTGCTATCATGGCACTGTTAATTATTCAAGGTAAATGAGTAGCATGCGACCAACAAAACCCCATTCAATTAATGACTTAATGCAACGCGTAAACGCTATTGCTGGTTTAACATTAGGGCAATTAGCCTCTCAATACAGCTTTAAAACCCCTGACGACCTATTACGCGAAAAAGGCTGGACCGGGCAACTTATTGAATACGTGTTAGGCGCTACTGCAGGCTCAAAACCCCTCCCCGACTTTGAAGATTTAGGCGTTGAATTAAAAACACTGCCTATTTCGTATAAAGGAAAACCCTTAGAAACCACTTTTGTGTCGGTTACCCCCCTTATAAACGTAACCGGCATGACGTGGCATACAAGCGCTGTGCGTAAAAAACTCAATCATGTTTTATGGCTGCCTATATTGAGTGAGCGCGATATTACGCCTTTTGATAGAACCATAGGCAGTGGTTTTTTATGGCAGCCTACGCCTGAGCAAGATGCGTTGCTACAACGAGACTGGGAAGAACAAATGGAGTTAATAGCGCTTGGGCGAGTTGATGAAATATCGGGCCATTTAGGTGATGCCATTCAAATTAGGCCTAAAGCCGCTAATAGCAAAGTGGTTACCGATGCTATTGGCCCAAATGGGCAAACAATAAAAACCTTACCGCGTGGTTTTTATTTAAAAACCAGTTTTACAGGGGCTATTTTAAAGCAGCAGTTTCAGCTCTGAGCTGTGCAGAAAATATTATGAGTTAAGCAAATCCTGTTTCGCACTACTTGCGCGAGTCAGCGAGCTTAACGCCTACAAGATATTTCGCCTTTTTTAATAAAACAATTTGAGGTTTAAATAAAGAGTTTTCGCTTTTCTTGTACCCTCTTTTCGCACTGCGTGCGCGCGTCAGCAAGCTTAACGCCTACAAAGCATTCTCATCTCTTTAATAAATTATCAGGCATAAAAAACCCCCGCATTAGCGAGGATTTTATTATCTAAAATTAAATTAAGATTCTATATAGAATAGAATTACTGACCTTTAACTTCTTTAAGACCGTTGTAAGGTGCTTTAGAACCTAGCGCTTCTTCAATACGAAGAAGTTGGTTGTACTTAGCAACACGGTCAGAACGGCTCAATGAACCTGTTTTAATTTGGCCTGCAGCAGTACCTACCGCTAAATCAGCAATAGTTGCATCTTCTGTTTCGCCAGAACGGTGCGAAATAACAACTGTAAAGCCTGCATCTTTAGCCATTTTGATTGCTGCTAACGTTTCAGTTAGTGAACCAATTTGGTTAAATTTAATTAGGATTGAGTTAGCAATACCGTTATCAATACCGCGTTTTAAAATCTTTGTGTTAGTTACGAATAAATCATCGCCTACTAATTGGATTTTATCGCCCATTAATTTAGTTTGGTGTGCAAAGCCATCCCAATCTGACTCATCTAAGCCATCTTCAATAGATACAATTGGGTATTGCTCAGTTAAATCTTTTAAGAAGTAGTTAAACTCTTCTGAAGTGAACTTTTTGCCTTCACCTTTTAGATCGTAAATGTTTGCTTCTTTGTCGTAAAACTCAGATGCTGCACAGTCCATAGCCAGTGTAATATCTTTACCTAGCTCGTAACCTGCGTTTGCTACAGCTGTTTTAATAGCAGCAAGTGCCGCTTCGTTTGATGCAAGGTTTGGTGCAAAACCACCTTCATCACCTACCGCTGTAGAGTGGCCGTCTGCTTTTAATACTTTAGCAAGGCTGTGGAATACTTCAGCGCCCATACGTAGGCCTTCGCGGAAGTTTTCAGCGCCAACAGGTTGGATCATAAATTCTTGAATATCTACAGAGTTATCTGCATGCTCACCACCGTTGATGATGTTCATCATAGGTAACGGCATTGAGTAAACACCTGGTGTACCGTTTAAGTCTGCGATATGCTCGTAAAGCTCAACTTTTTTAAATTGTGCAGCGGCTTTTGCAGTTGCTAGTGATACCGCTAAGATAGCATTTGCACCTAGTTTTTCTTTATTTTCGGTGCCATCTAAATCTAGCATTACTTTATCTACAGCACTTTGCTCTAATGCATTTTGGCCTTTTAGCGCATCCGCAATTTCGTTGTTAATAAAACCAACTGCGTTTAATACGCCTTTACCTAAGTAACGGGCTTTGTCACCATCACGTAGCTCTAGTGCTTCGCGAGTACCTGTTGATGCACCTGAAGGAGCGGCAGCGCGGCCCCAAGAACCATCAGCTAAATATACATCAGCTTCAACAGTAGGGTTACCACGCGAGTCCATAATTTCGCGACCAATTACTTTTACGATTTCTGACATCTTGATTCCTCTATATTCCCAAAATGGTGAGTTCAGCTAACTTTACTACGTTTTATATCTTTTAGTCAGCCCTTTAGACAAAAAAGCCGTGCAATATGCACGGCTTTTTTTAATTACGAAGACGTTTTTTGATGAGTATGAGCAGCTGCTACAAACCCTTCAAATAACGGGTGACCATCACGTGGTGTTGACGTAAATTCCGGGTGGAATTGCGCGGCAATAAACCATGGGTGATCTTTGTTTTCGATGATCTCTACTAGTTTTTTATCTTCTGATAAACCGGTAAAGCTTAAGCCTGCTTGCTCTAATTGCTCTACAAAGTTGTTGTTTACTTCGTAGCGATGACGGTGACGTTCAATAATTTCTGTATTGCCATACACTTCGTGCACCTTAGAACCCGGCGTTAAGTGACATTTTTGTGCGCCTAAACGCATGGTGCCACCTAAATCAGATTTTTCATCACGTATTTCAATGTTACCCTCAGCATCTAACCACTCGGTAATTAAGCCCACTACTGGCGCTTTTGAGTGAATATTAAACTCAGTTGAGTTAGCGTCGGTTAAACCTGCAACATTACGTGCATATTCAATAAGCGCTACTTGCATACCTAAACAAATGCCTAGGTAAGGTACTTTGTTTTCACGGGCATACTTAGCTGCTAAAATTTTACCTTCAACACCACGGCCGCCAAAACCACCTGGTACTAAAATAGCGTCTAGATGAGAAAGCAGTTCTACCCCTTTGCTTTCTAAGTCTTGCGAGTCAACGTATTCAATATTAATGGTTAAACGGTTTTTAAGACCTGCATGTTTTAGTGCTTCGTTAACTGACTTGTATGCATCTGGTAGTTCAATGTACTTACCAACCATACCAATCGTTACTTCGCCAGTCGGGTTAGACTCTTGATAAAGTACTTGTTCCCATTCAACTAAATCAGCTTCTGGTGCGTCAAGGTGGAAACGACGACACACAAAGTTATCTAGCTCTTGTGATTTTAATAGCGCAGGAATTTTGTAAATGCTGTCTACGTCAGGAAGCGAAATAACCGCTTTTTCTTCAACGTTTGTGAACAATGCAATTTTTGCACGTTCATTGTTAGGCAATTTACGGTCTGAGCGACAAATAAGAATATCTGGCTGAATACCTACAGAGCGTAACTCTTTAACTGAGTGCTGTGTTGGTTTTGTTTTCACTTCGCCTGCAGGGCCTAAGAATGGCACTAGCGTTAGGTGAATAAATAGCGCACGTTCGCGGCCAATTTCTGTACCTAACTGACGAATTGCTTCAATAAATGGTTGTGATTCAATATCACCTACTGTGCCACCAATTTCTACAATCGCAATATCATGACCTTCAGCACCGTCGTATACACGTTGCTTAATGTCATTTGTGATGTGTGGAATAACCTGAATGGTTGCACCTAAGTATTCACCACGGCGCTCACGACGTAGTACATCTTCGTACACTCGCCCTTGTGTGAAGTTATTGCGGCTGGTCATTTTGGTGCGAATAAAACGCTCGTAGTGACCTAAATCAAGATCCGTTTCGGCGCCGTCTTCTGTAACGTATACTTCACCGTGTTGAATTGGGCTCATTGTGCCTGGGTCAACGTTTATGTAAGGATCCAGCTTTAAAATGGTAACATCTAAACCGCGGGCCTCTAAAATAGCTGCCAATGACGCTGCTGCAATACCTTTACCCAACGAAGAAACAACCCCGCCAGTAACGAAGATAAATTTTGTACTCATGCGAACCCTAGAATATCAGGAATTAAAAGGAATATAACACCCGAGAAAGAGACTCTGGGTATATCATCAAGACGGGGCGAAATTGTACCAAAACAGCGTTGAGCAATCCAGCTAAAAATAGCGTTTAGACGCACAAAAAATGTTCGTTGATTAACATTAGGTTGTACTGAGCTAATCTTATTTCGCTTTTTTAATGGCTTCCCATGCTTCTTCCATTTCGTCAAGCGTTGCGCTGTCTAAACTTTTACCTTTTGCAATTAAATAACCTTGCACTTTTTCAAAGCGCGCCGAGAACTTATCGTTGGCTTGTCTGAGTAGTTGCTCTGGGTCGCGTTTAACATGGCGAGCCACATTTACTGTGGCAAATAATAAGTCGCCTATTTCTTCTGCGGTATGATCGGATGAAGGGTCGTGCTCAAGCGCTTCTTTTACTTCAAGTACTTCTTCACTTACTTTATCAAGTGCCCCGTGGTAGCTTGGCCAATCAAAACCAAGTGCGGCAACACGCTGCTGAATTTTTTTAGCTTTAGTTAGGCTTGGCATATTGATGGGTATATCTTGCCAAAGTGAGGCTTTGCTTGGCTGTACTTTTGCTGCACGCTCTTGTGCTTTAATTGCTTGCCATTGCTTTGCTAATTGCTCGTCGGTTAATACTTGCTTAGTGTTAAAAACATGAGGGTGACGGCGGGTAAGTTTACTATTTAGCTCACTAACCACGTCGTTAAAATCAAATAGCTCCTGCTCTTTAGCAAGTTGTGCGTAAAAAACTATTTGAAACAGTAAATCACCCAGCTCATTTTTAAGCTCGTTTAAATTACCCGACTCTATGCAATCGGCCACTTCAAAGGCTTCTTCTAGCGTGTGCGGTACAATCGATTTAAAATTTTGCTTGCGATCCCACGGGCAACCGTCGGTAGGATCGCGAAGCAACGCCATAATATCGAGTAGTTGCTCAAGGGCGTTACTGTTTGCCATTTTATTGGTTTCGCTTGGCACTGTGCACACCTTCAATTTGATGCAGCTTTGACAAAACCCGGTTTGTGCCCGATAGGTCATGCACTTCTATTTGCATAGTAAATACCGCTAACTGATCGGCCCCAACAGTATTGACGTTCATGTTGATCACATTTACTTTTTCGTTAGCCAGTACAGAGCTAATATCGCGAATTAAACCTGAGCGATCGCTTGCTTCTATTTTTATACTTAGCGCATAAGAGCCGTTTATTTCATCTGACCAACTAACCGATATAACACGCTCTGGGTGCTGCTCTTTTAAGTTGTTAAATGAATCGCAATCTTCGCGGTGTACCCCAATGCCACGGCCTTGTGTAATATAGCCAATTATTTTATCGCCAGGTACTGGGCGACAACACTTAGCAACGTGGCTCATTAAGCTGCCTACACCATCAACCACAATGCCGTTTTTATCGCCAGTTACTTTACTTGGCGCTTTAAAACGAATAACGGGTTCTTCTTCAGTACGATCACTGACAAAGTTAAGCATTTGGTTTAAGCGAACATCGCCGGCACCTATGGCAACCATTAAGTCATCTAGTTCTTTAAAATTAAAGCGCTTAATGGCTGGGTCTAAATCTTTGTAGGTTAAATCTAGCTTTTGTAGTTCGTTATCTAGAATCTCTTTACCGGCGCTTAAGTTTTTATCGCGGTCGAGCTGTTTAAACCAATGATGGATTTTAGCCCTTGCACGCGACGATTTAATGTAACCAAGCGATGGATTTAGCCAATCGCGGCTTGGATTAGGCTGCTTTTGCGTGAGAATTTCTACCTGATCGCCCGTTGATAGCTGATGTGTAAACGGCACTATTTTGCCAAATACTTTAGCCCCTATACAGCGGTGCCCTACATTTGAGTGAATGTAGTAAGCAAAATCAAGCGGTGTAGCGCCAACAGGTAAATCGATGATATCGCCACTTGGGGTAAATATATAAACGCGGTCTTCTACAACTTGGTTTTTAAGCTCTTCGGCTAAATCGCCCCCATCAACCACTTCTTCTTGCCATTGCAGTAATTTGCGCAACCAGCTAATTTTTTGCTCATAGCCTGAGCCACGCCCAGGTAAAGCGCCTTCTTTGTACATCCAGTGCGCGGCTACGCCTAGCTCTGCATCTTGGTGCATTTCGCTGGTGCGTATTTGTATTTCAACGGTTTTCCCTTCAGGGCCAAATACCACGGTATGAATTGATTGATAGCCATTTTGCTTAGGTGTAGCAACGTAGTCGTCAAACTCTTTATTAAGGTGGCGCCAATTAGTGTGCACAATACCTAGCGCGCCGTAACAATCTTGCAGGCGCTCTACAACAATTCGCATGGCTCTAATATCAAACAGCTGATCAAACTCGTAGTTTTTTTGCTGCATTTTTTTATAAATGCTGTAAATGTGCTTAGGGCGGCCATACACTTGCGCCTCAATACCGGCTTCGTTTAAGCGAGCTTTTACTTGCGCAACCATATCTTCCATATAGGCTTCGCGGGCAAGACGTTTGTCATCAAGTTGTTTAGCAATGCTTTTATAGGTGTCGGGGTGTAAATACCTAAACGATAAATCTTCTAGTTCCCACTTAAGCTGGCCTATACCTAACCTGTTTGCTAACGGGGCAAAAATATCGGCGGTTTCTTTAGCGGCAATAACACGCTCTTCTTCATCGCCATTTTTTACATTGCGTAAATGGCACACTTGCTCAGCAAGTTTAATCACCACAGCGCGCACATCTTCAACCATGGTAAGTAACATTTTACGAATGTTATCTACCTGCATAGTGCCTTTACCTTGGTGCGATAAAGTACTAATAGCAGCCATTTGCGCAACCCCTGTTAAAAGCATGGCTACATTTTTGCCAAGTTGTGCTTCTACGGTTTCAAGGTCTACTAAGTCGTTTAAGTAGTAATGCGTGAGATACGCGGTTGCGAGAGATTCTGCATCTAAATTTAGCTCGGCTAAAATCTCGACCATTTCTATGGCCGTGTTTTGCCGTGCTTGGTTGTCACATGTAACACACAATGCTTGCGCTTTGTTTAGCAGCGTTATTTTCTCTTGCGATAACGCTAACTGTTTTAGGCTAGTAGCAAAGTCACCTGTGTCGTCCTGCTGATGTGATTGACGTGTAGCGACCATAAAACGCTTTACCTCCGTTGAAATAACGCCATTGTTTCTATGTGTCCTGTATGTGGAAACATATTCATTAGCCCAATTTTAGTAACTTCAAAGCCTGCTTGCGAAATAATTGCACTGTCACGGGCTAAAGTAACAGGATCGCAAGAGACGTATAAAATGGTTTTAAACTGCTTTAAAGGTAGTTGCTCTAAAACAGCCATAGCACCTGTGCGAGAAGGGTCTAAAACTAATACGTCTAGCGCCTTATTAAACCATTGTGCTGTTTCAATTTTTTGCGTTAAATCAAAACAATGAAAGTGCGCATTAGTGATAGAGTTAGTTTGCGCATTTTGCGTCGCCATTGCAACCGCCGATGCAACCCCTTCTACTCCAATAACCGATTTAGCATGCTGGGCTAGCACTAATGAAAAGTTACCAATACCACAAAATAAATCCAATACTTGCTCGTTTCCTTGCAAGTTAAGCCAATTTACCGACTGAGCTAACATAGCTTGGTTAACTTCATCATTTACTTGAATAAAATTACCAAGGCCAAATTCAAACTTTAAATTAAACTTTTCTAAAAAATAATACGGCGTAGGCAAATGAGCTTGCTCTATAACATCGCTGTTGTCTTGCCAAGTAATTAACCATTGCTGTGCGTTTGCTGCTTCTTGTATATAGCTTTTGGCTTCATCTGGTATCGCTTTAGTATGGCGAATAACAATAAAGTTCCCAGCCTCGTTTTGGCACAACTGCAAATGACTTATACTGTGTAGCGCTTTATAGTGATTAATAAGCGTTTCAAAAATACTAAATACGTTAGTAAATGCCTTACTAAGCACATCACATTGCTCAATACTAATCACATTTTTAGAGCTAGGCGCACGATACCCAACTCGCATTTTTTTAGCGGCTTTATCATACATTACGGCAATACGGGCACTGCGTCTGTAATGAGTGGGCTTACTTAAAAGAGGCGCTTGCCAATTTAAGTCGCTTAATTTGGCAAATTTTTGAAACAGTTGCGTCACTGCATTTTGCTTTTCAACCACTTGCTGATTTATTTCTAGGTGCTGCAACTGGCAACCACCACAGTGATTATAATGCTGACAAAAAGGCTGCGTGCGCGCACCGCTTGGATTAATAACCTTAACCAGCTTTGCGCTACTGTACTTGGCTTTATCTTCTATTAGGCTTGCCGTTACTTTTTCATTCATTAAAGCGCCGCTTACAAAGCACACTTTATTATTGTGTTTGGCAACGCCCCGCCCTTGATGATCCATGGCCGTAATATTAAGTGTGAGTGTTTGCTGTTTAAGTGGTTTTTTCTTTGCTTTAAAAATTTGCGCCATGCGGCATTACCTTAAATTTTGTATTACGTATAAGCAAATCAGATGCTTTGAGAATAGCCGATGAACCGTATATACTCGATCCATACTAATAATGATAATAACGCTTCCATTATGACCAAATTAGGCTTACGTGATTCTGTTTTAACCTTAACCTTGATCCCCACAGTGATCATTGGTTTGTTACTTGGCGGCTATTTTACAATAAATCGTTACATTGAGCTTGATGAAATTTTATATCAGCAAGGCAGCTCAATATCTGAACCCTTAGCAATTGCTTTGGAGCAGCCTTTACTTGAAAAAAATAAAAAGCTGCTTAACCGTCTGATTAGTTACACACACAATAAGCACTCCCCAACCATTAAATCGATTGCTATTTTTGATACCAGCAATCAGCTTATTATGACCAGCAACTATCATCGCTCGTTTGATGAACTAACTCAAAAAGAACAAATTGAAAATCTTCACACAACAAAAATTAATAAATCAGAAGAGTTAATCACGTTCTACACCCCAATTTTTAATCATTCTGCGCCGGTATCAAAATGGGATATTAATGATTTTCAAACCCCACTTGGCACCGTTATTTTACAACTTAATAAAGACCAAGCGATTATAGGCCAGCAGCGAGCGGTTTTAATTAGCGGTATTGTTATTTTATTTTCAATAATATTGGCATCTATTTTAGCGCTTAAGCTTAGCCGTATGTTTATGAACCCGCTTAATAAGTTAGTACTTGCCACCGATAAACTAGTTGAAGGTAAAAGAGACACGGGTTTAAACGACACCATGATGGGAGAGTTTGAACTTTTGCGTGAAGGGCTTAATACCATTGCCCACACTATGGTTATGCAAAAAGACGAAATGCAGAAAAATATTGATCAGGCCACGAGTGATTACCGCGAAACCCTAGAGCAATACGAAACTTCAAATATTCAGCTAACCATGGCCAAAAAAGAGGCGCAAGATGCTAACCGCGTTAAGTCCGACTTTTTAGCTAAAATGAGTCACGAGTTACGCACCCCGCTTAATGGGGTTATTGGCTTTACGCGCCAATTGTATAAAACACCTTTAAATAAACATCAAAAAGATTACCTCGATACCATAGAGCTTTCTGCCAATAGTTTATTGACAATTATTAGCGACATTTTAGATTTTTCTAAACTTGAAGCAGGCGCTATGGAGCTTGAATCAATCCAGTTTCAACTGCGCGATAGCGTAAACGAGGTTATGACATTATTAGCTCCGTCGGCGCATGAAAAACAACTTGAGCTATCTATTTATATCAACCCACAAGTGCCTGATGATTTAACCGGTGACCCCACTCGCCTTAAACAAGTACTCATTAACTTGTTAAGTAATGCCATTAAGTTTACTGAAAAAGGCTCTATAAAAGTTGATATAAGCTACCGCTTATTAGATGAAGACCGCGCCTCTATTTTAGTATCAGTAACCGATACCGGTGTGGGTATTCCAATGAATAAGCAAGATGCGTTATTTACTGCATTTGGCCAAGCAGATTCCTCCATTACCCGTAAATTTGGCGGCACTGGTTTAGGTCTCATTATTACTAAACATATCGTAGAGGCTATGAATGGCCGAATAACGCTAAATTCAGCCCCGGGAAGCGGCACCTGTTTTACCTTTAATGGTGTGTTTAGGTTGCCTGATCATACCTTTAGTAACGACTTACCTTCTAAATCACTTATTGGTAAACGCATATTATACCTAGAGCCACACGAACATACGCACCACTCAGTGCTTTCTGTATTAAACGAGTGGGAAGCGGTTGTAACCGCCTGTTTTAATGAAGCAGCGTTTTTAGACGCCATCAAACATAAAGTTCTTAAGTACGATATTTGTATTATTGGTGATATGGCATCGGTAGATGATATGCAGCGACTTAAGAGCTATGTGAATATGGTTCGCGACTCGTGCGATTATTTATACCTTATGCTCAATACTGTTTCGCATAATATGCGCGAAGCGTTTATTGGCAGCGGCGCCGATGCGTGCTTAAGTAAGCCGCTTAATCATCGTAAATTATGTGAAGTACTGGCTGCGCCTTATCGCCTTGATCATCCAACCTTAAATATTGAGCCAAGCGATCAAACATTATTGCCATTAAAAGTACTGGTGGTAGATGACAACGATGCAAACTTAAAACTTATTTGCACCTTGTTAAAAGAGCAAGTTGAATTTATAGATACGGCCTACAATGGCTCACAAGCCTACAGTTTAAGTAAAAGCCATAAGTACGATGTTATATTTATGGACATACAAATGCCGATTATGGATGGCATTACCGCGTGTAAACTTATTAAGGAATCTTCTTTAAACGAAGACACACCTATTATTGCGGTAACCGCGCATGCACTGCACAGCGAAAAAGAGCAGCTATTAAAAGATGGCTTTAAAGGCTATTTAACTAAGCCTATTGATGAGGACATGCTGAGCCAAATTATTTGCGATCATAGTCCGCAATCGCCCGTAAGCCGCGACAAAATTAAAAGTGTAACGTCACAAAGCCCAGCTCCATTTGAAAGTAACTGCTTAGATTGGTCGCTTGCGCTACAACGTGCAGGGGGCAAAGGTGAGCTGGCGCTGGAAATGCTCAATATGCTATTACAAAGTGTGCCAGAGACACTCTCGCAGCTCAACGAAGCTATTGAGCAAAACGATTGCCAAACGGTATTAAGTGTTATCCACAAATTCCATGGCGCGTGCTGTTATACCGGTGTGCCTAAGCTTAAATCACTGGCAGAAACCATAGAAACCTCACTTAAAAGTGATTGCGTGCTAGATAACGTTGAGCCTGAACTATTTGAGCTACAGGATGAGCTGGAAAACCTCATGGCAGATGCAAGTGCTACCGAGCATCAACGCTAAAAAACACTTAACAAAAAAGCGCAGACAATGCGCTTTTAACAGGTTTTAATACCATTTTACTTAATTAAGTATTTCTATGAACTGGTGCCACCATGGGGTTAAATTATAACCTTGCCTCAATCATGAGGCGTTTCATGTCGCGTACTGCTTTTTCAAGGCCATCAATAGCTGCGCGCGCAATAATAGCGTGGCCAATGTTAAGCTCATAAATTTCAGGCATTGCAGCAATTGGTTTTACGTTATGATAATGAAGGCCATGCCCTGCATTTACAATTAAGCCTAAGCTCGCCGCGTATTTTACACCCTCTCGTATGTGCTCAAGCTCTTTGTGTAAATCTTCATCATTAGTGGCATCTGCATACGCGCCGGTATGAATTTCTACATACGGTGCACCACACGCTTTAGCTGCATCTAACTGTGCTTTATCGGCATCAATAAATAATGACACTTTAATACCCGCATCAGTCAGTGTTTTAGTGGCCGCTTTAATTTTATCTACGTTAGCGGCAACATCTAGGCCGCCTTCGGTCGTAAGCTCTTCACGTTTTTCAGGTACTAAACATACGTACTCAGGCTTTACTTCAAGGGCAATATTAATCATTTCATCTGTAACCGCTGTTTCAAGATTCATACGCGTTTGAATCGTTTTAGCCATTACGTATACATCGCGGTCTTGAATATGGCGACGGTCTTCACGCAAATGAATAGTAATACCATCTGCACCGGCGTGCTCTGCCACACTGGCTGCATGTGCTGGGTCTGGATATGATGTACCACGCGCTTGGCGAAGCGTTGCAATATGATCAACGTTTACGCCTAAAAGAATGTCTTTCATTTTGTTACCTGTAAAATATGTTTATTGAGAGGCCATAAATAATTCACGGCTTTTTAATGGTTTATTACCCAGTAAAGGTTTTAGTAAATAACGGCTTAATTGTTTTGCCATATAGAGTACATCGCTTTGGCTAAAATCATGATTAGCAATCGCTTTGAGCTGCGCGCCGCTAAAACCTGAGCGCGTATCTTGTTGCATCAAAAAACCCAACTCAGGAAAGTAACTATACGTTTGCCTTTCATCAATTGGCTCACCACTGGCATCAAAGCTAAAGTCGACGCCATAACCCAACAACTCTAATAATTGAAATTCGTATGAGCGCAGCACCGATTGTAAATCGACATCGCTATTTAAGTTCTCTAGGTGAGTTTTGTAGAGCTCAAACACTTGTTCAAGTGGCTCGTTTACCGGCACAATGCGGTTAGTCAGCTCATTTAAATAAAAGCCACAGTAAAGCTTATCCTTTGTTAAATATAAAGGATTACCATGTAGCTCAAATTTATTAATGTATTTTAAATCGTACTTGCCACTGTAATGAACAAGCAGTGCCTGAAAAGGCTGTAATTGTGCTTTGTGTTTAGTGGCCTGGCGACCACCCACTCTGGCTAGCATTCTAAGCTGGCCTACGCCTTCTACCAGCATATCGAGCATTACTTGGGAGTCGCTATAAGGACGCCGATGTAATAGGTACGCTGTGTAGAAGTCGCTATCCATATTAGTTGGTTAAATGCAGGTTAATCTTCGCCATAGCCTAAACTTCTTAAGGCACGCTCATCATCTGCCCAACCCGATTTAACTTTAACCCAAAGCTCTAAAAACACTTTGTTATCGAGCATTTCTTCAAGGTCTTTACGGGCTTCACGGCCAATCACTTTAAGCTTTTCGCCTTTGTTACCTATTACCATGCGTTTTTGGGTTTCACGCTCAACAAGAATTAACCCGTTGATATGCCAAACACCGTTTTCTTGCCATTTAAACTGCTCAATTTCTACAGTAACAGAATACGGCAGCTCTTCGCCCATAAAGCGCATTAGCTTTTCACGAATAACTTCTGCCGCCATAAAACGCATTGAGCGGTCGGTTACATAGTCATCAGGAAAGTAAAATTCGCACGGTGGTAAGCGTTTAGTCACTTCGGCTTTAATTAAATCAACGTTTTTGCCTTGTGTTGCCGATACCGGCATAATGCCCACAAAATCAAATTTGTCGCCAAGCATCTTCATATGCGGTAATACTAAATCGCGGTCTTTTACTTGGTCTATTTTATTAATAACAAGTAAAACAGGCTTACCACTTTGCGATACTTTATTAAGTACCATTTCGTCATCGGCATTCCAGTGAGTGCCCTCAACAACAAAAATAATAAGCTCTACATCACCAATTGAACTCGATGCAGCACGGTTCATTAAGCGGTTAATAGCGCGCTTTTCTTCAACGTGTAAGCCCGGCGTATCAATATAAACAGCTTGGTGTTGCCCTTCTGTATGAATCCCCATAATACGGTGGCGAGTTGTTTGTGGCTTGCGCGAGGTAATACTTACTTTTTGCTCAATGATTTCATTAAGCAATGTTGATTTACCTACATTAGGGCGGCCAACAATGGCAACCATGCCACAAAACGTATCAATATCACCTTCATGAGGCTGTATTAAGGTATCAAGATTCATTTTTTAGTATCTTCAATGCTTTTTCGGCAGCTTTTTGTTCGGCTTTACGGCGCGAGCTACCAACAGAAATAATGCTATCCATACCTTCAACTATACATTCAACCGTGAACGTTTGATTGTGCGCTTGACCTTTGGTATCAACAACGGTGTAGCCCGGTAAAGATAACTTACGCGCTTGTAGATACTCTTGCAGCAAGGTCTTAGGATCTTTTTGATTAAGCCCTGGTGAAATAGCATCAAGTCGAGATTCGTACCACGCTAAAATCAGCTCGCCACAGCGGTCTATGTTTGAGTCTAAAAACACAGCCCCTATAATGGCTTCTACAGCATCAGCTAATGTTGATTCACGACGAAAACCACCGCTTTTTAACTCACCCGGCCCAAGGCGCAAGTAGTCACCTAAACCAAACTCTAGCCCAAATTCAGCAAGTGTTTGGCCACGCACAAGCGTAGAGCGCATACGGCTTAAATCGCCTTCACGCGCTTTTGGAAATTTGTCGTACAAAGCATTGGCAATAACAAAGCTCAAAATTGAATCGCCTAAAAACTCTAAGCGTTCGTTGTGTTGACCTTTATGACTGCGGTGCGTCATTGCCTGCTCAAGTAAACCTTGATCAGCAAATTCGTAGCCAATTCGTTTATATAATTCTGTTACATTTTTTTTCATTGTTACTGAATATTACCTAGGCGTTCAAAACGAACACCAGTTGGAACCCATCCTGGTAAAACATCATCTGGGCCATTCTCAAATTCAAAACTCATCCATATAAAGACAGCTTTACCCACCAAGTTTTCTTTTGGTACAAAGCCCCAAAAGCGACTATCTTGGCTGTTGTCGCGGTTATCACCCATCATAAAATAATGATCAGCTGGTACAGTCCATTCATCCGAAGGAGTCCCAGGTTGCTGATAGTAACGCCCTTTACGTTCAGGTGCGCGTGGGTTGATTAAAATGTCGTGCTTGAGTGTCGTTAAATCTTCATTTACTCGGGCAAGCGACATTTGGCCTTGTTTAAACTCATTATCGTTAATTAATTTAAAATCAATTTTATTAAACTCATTACAAAGTAGGTCACCCTGCTGGGTCTCGCCTTCTTTACAATTAGGTTGAATATATAAACGCTTATCACGATAAACAATTTTATCGCCCGGTAAACCAATAGCACGTTTTATATAATCTACTCGCTCATCTAACGGGTATTTAAAAACAACAATATCGCCGCGTTCAGGCTCGCCTACATCTACAAGCTGGCTACGCCATACCGGGTCTTTAATCCCGTACGAGTACTTTTGTACTAAAATAAAGTCGCCCACCAACAAGGTTGGCATCATTGAACCTGACGGTATTTGAAAAGGCTCAAAAATAAACGACCTAAAAATAGTAATAGCTGCAATCATCGGAAAAATCGATTTTGCAGTTTCTGTAATTGCCGGCTCAGGTGCTATTAACGCCGCTGTTTCTTCATCAAGCTGGCCACCGGCAGATGTTTGGGCAAGCGCCAAACGCTCTTGCCTTTTTGGCGCATACATTAGGTGGTCAATTAACCATATTAAACCTGAGCCTAACGTTAATAACACCAATAAAACTGAGAAATAACCAGCCATCTATAATCCTTTGTTTTTATTTACCAACTTTCAAAATAGCTAGAAACGCTTCTTGCGGTACTTCTACGTTACCCAATTGCTTCATTCGTTTTTTACCATCTTTTTGCTTTTGCAGTAGCTTTTTCTTACGGCTCACATCACCACCGTAACACTTAGCGATTACATTTTTACGTAATTGCTTAACCGTGGTACGCGCAATAACATGTTGTCCTATTGCAGCTTGAATCGCAATATCAAACATTTGACGCGGAATAAGCTCTTTTAACGCATCAGCAAGTTGGCGGCCGCGTGATTGTGCACTGTCGCGGTGAACAATTATAGCGAGCGCATCAACACGTTCACCATTGATAAGTATATCAACACGTACCATGTCTGATGTTTGAAAGTGCTTAAAGTTGTAATCAAGCGATGCAAAACCACGACTGGTTGACTTTAATTTATCAAAAAAGTCCATAACCACTTCAGCCATAGGTAGCTCATAAGTTACAGCGACTTGCTTGCCGTGATAACTCATTTTAGTTTGCATACCACGTTTTTCTACACACAAAGTAATAACGCTACCTAAAAACTCTTGCGGTACAAGTATGTTTGCCTCTACTACTGGTTCGCGGATTTCAACAATATCATTAACCGCCGGTAAGTCAGACGGGTTATCAATTTGACTCGTACCTTCTTTGGTTACTACTTCGTAGATTACAGTAGGTGCCGTGGTAATTAAATCAATATCGTATTCACGCTCTAAACGCTCTTGAATAATTTCCATGTGTAGCATACCTAAAAAGCCACAGCGGAAACCAAAACCCAGTGCTGTTGAATTTTCAGGTTCAAAAAATAACGACGCATCATTTAAACTTAGTTTATTAAGTGCATCGCGAAACGATTCATAATCATCAGAGGCAATTGGGAACATACCTGCATATACTTGCGGCTTAATTTTTTGAAAGCCTGGTAAACGCACTGGTGCCGCATTTTTTTGATGCGTAATCGTATCGCCAACTGGGGCGCCGTGTATTTCTTTAATACCGGCAATAACAAACCCTACTTCGCCGGTACGTAAAATACCCGTGTTGGTTTGTTTAGGGGTAAAAATACCCACGTGATCAGCTGTATGTACTTGCTCGTTCGACATTATTTTTATTTTGTCGCCGGCACGTAGTTCACCGTGCTTAATACGTACTAGTGATACAACACCTTGGTATGGGTCAAACCACGAGTCAATAATAAGCGCCTGTAAAGGTTGATCTTTTTCACCTACCGGTGGTGGGATATCCTTTACAATCATTTCAAGTACTTCAGCAATACCAACACCTGTTTTTGCACTACATTGCACAGCGTCTAGGGCATCAATACCAATAATGTCTTCAATTTCTTCTGCTACACGAAGCGGATCGGCTTGCGGTAAATCTATTTTATTTAAAACAGGGATTACTTCTAAATCCATTTCGATGGCGGTATAACAGTTTGCCAGCGTTTGTGCTTCAACACCTTGTCCGGCATCAACAACTAAAAGCGCACCTTCACATGCCGCTAAAGAGCGAGAAACTTCATAAGTAAAGTCAACGTGCCCTGGTGTATCGATAAAGTTAAGTTGGTAGGTTTCGCCATCGTTAGCTGTGTAGTTAAGCGTTACACTTTGCGCTTTAATGGTAATACCGCGCTCACGCTCGATGTCCATTGAATCTAACACTTGCTTTTGCATTTCGCGGTCTGTTAAGCCACCACAAACCTGGATCAAACGATCTGAAAGGGTCGATTTACCATGGTCAATATGGGCGATGATCGAAAAATTACGGATATGCTTCATAAACTGGATTCTAAACTTCTATTTTAATAGGCTAAGTACGAACACCTGAGTGACTTGAAAATACTTATTGGGTATAAGTGCTATATAAGTGGCTAAATGCGCTTTAGATAATCAAATTTTGATTGCCTTTTTACCCTGTATTTCCAAGTTACTCTGGTATAAAACGGCAATTTTACATTTAATTGGCCTTAATCACCATCTATTTGCGTTAAAGGAAGGCTAATTGGATGAATTTTTATCACTTTTACATCATGCCTGAGTGTTTTTACTTTGCTTTTAGCTAAAAAGTAACCTCCTACACCGCCCAAAGCGGCGAATAATATTTGCCATCCCTGCGCTAAAAGTAGTAATTCGGCACTAATAAATGCAAGCGTTAATCCTAAAAATAAAGGCAGCATGTATACGGCAAAAGCATGTTTGACTAGATGCGAATCATCTAATGAGAGCGTTACTTTTTGGCCCACTTCTACAGGAGTATCAAATTGATATGGAAAGGTTTTTTTATCGCTACCAAAGAGTTTGGCAAAGACTTGCGAGCCACAGCGACCATTACACCCTTCGCAGGCTTTTTTTTGCTGGACTTCTAAGTGGGCAGTGGTGCCATCTAGGGCAACCACTGTAAGTGTTTGTTCAATCATAACAACCCTTACGAATTGTTTATAATGCGCGAGTCACTGACTCAGCAATTGCCTTTGCGGTTTGGCTTGGCACATTACCAACAACGGATACATCAAAGTTTCCGCCATTATGCACATAAATTGTCGTTGCGCCAGAAGTTAATGATCCGCTTAAGCGGCGACCTGGTAAGGGGCGCTGTACAAAAACAGAAATTTCCACAAACCCATCGGAATATAAATAATAGTCAGTAAGTTCGTTATTTAAATCAAGTTTATGGCGGTCTGATTTTAGTAATTTAAAGCCATTAGGTAACCAACCAATGCGCCAGTTTGTGGCATTACTTTTTTCACCTTCCAGTGCGTTACCTGGTAACGGCGTTGGAAAATTACGGTTGAGCACTTCTAAAATCATCGGTGCTGGCTGCTCTGTTACGCTAATATGGGTTAACTGTAGCTGCTCTAACCCTTCACCTTGGTGGTTAACATAAGCGGCTTTTAATAACAGCGATGACTCTGTATCAAGCCAAATCCAATAGTTATATTTGTATTCATCTTTTGATTCTATTCTCACCAGTTGCGCCGCTCGCCCTGCAATACGGCCTTTACCACCTAGCACAAAATCATATTGGCTGCTTAGCGCTTCAATATCTTTAAATAATACTTCAGGTATTGGCCCAGCAATGGAGTCTGTATTTATAGAATATGGCTGCGATTGCGGTTCAAAGTAGGTTACTTGGTCGTTAATTCTCACCATTTCTAAACCCGCGCCATTAAGTAAACTTAAATGCTCAAGCTCTGTTTCACCTTGCTTTGCATGCACCCAACGGTAAGGTTCCATGGCTTTACCCTTTACCACCACAAAAGAGGCGTCAAAATTACGGGTATGCACTGCGTTCGCCATGTTTAGTAATAAATCTTTGGCGGGATTTGTGTCGTTAGCAAAAACATTAAAGCTTAATACTAACGACAGAACAAAAGTGATTACTTTCATTTAATTAGTTTTTTTCCTCTTGCGCTTTGTCACTATTTTGCGCTGTTTGCAAAGAGTGTGCAACACGTGCTTGACGTTGATGCTCTAAAACTAACGCGCCAATGCGTTGTTGCTGTAATTCGCGTAAACCTTGCTCAGCGTTTTCAAGAGCAGGTTCTGAAGAATAACTCACCGGCGACGCCATACCTGTTAATGGGGTAGTTTGTAAAAGCGGAATTTCGCTTTCTTGCTCGCCCGCACCTTGCGGCAAGGTATTTACGCCAACAATGGCAAACATAGCTACGCTTGCAGCAATAGCAAGTTGTGCAACCGGCTTACGCCAATTAAACGCCACTACTTTGTTGTCTTGCTGCGCTTCACTGTGCTCGGTATCTGGAGCTTTGTTTGCTGTCGATTGGGTGAAATCGGCATACACAGGCTCACTTTCAAGTGCTAAGGCGATGTTATCGCTTATATCGATGTGTATGTCGTTGTTATTTTTTTGAGCACGCATCGCATCACCAATTAGCGCATATCGACCAAACGTAGCAACATCCTGATCAGAAATTTTACCCTCTGCAAGGTGTTGTTCGCCGTCAAGTAATGCTGATAACGTTTCGCTATCCAACTTGTTAACGTGTGCTTTTGTCATACTAAGACTCGCCTATTAATGGGTTTAATTTATTATCTATTGCTTCTCGGGCTCTAAAAATACGCGAACGTACTGTCCCAACAGGGCAATCCATTACCACGGCTATTTCTTCATAGCTCATCCCTTCGATTTCTCTTAGGGTAATCGCGGTTTTAAGGTCTTCAGGCAAACTATCAATCGTATTAAAAATAACAGCGCGTACTTCGTCGCTTAACAGTAAGTTTTCAGGCGATGCGTTTGAACGCATCGAATCCGCACCGTCATAAAACTCGGCATCTTCAGCGTCTATATCGTTTGCTGGCGGTTTACGGCCCTGAGCTACTAAATAATTTTTAGCACAATTAACGGCAATACGGTATAACCACGTATAAAAGGCACTATCACCTCTAAAGTTTGGAAGTGCACGGTAGGCCTTAATAAATGCCTCTTGTGCTACATCTGCAATATCGCCTTGGTTAGACACATAACGTGAAATTAACCCTGCAATTTTGTTCTGATACTTCTTTACTAATAGGTTGAAGGCGTTTTTATCTCCTTGCTGGACCCTTTTTACAAGCGCTAAATCTAATTCCTGCTCGCTCATTCGAGCCGGTACTCCTCTGTTTGATTCTTGCTGGTTATTCATAGTGTCGCCATTGTTCACAAATACTCTGACCTCTTTATGAATAAAAAGTTCTGCTTAATATTATTTTTTTATAAAATAGTCGTAAATAACGGCGCTAAGCCATTAAAATCACTACGTAGTAATATGACAAATATGATACAACTACATTATTAAAAACAAATATTGCTCTAATTTGAGCATTGTAACCGCAAAGTACCTCTGACATGAACCAAAATAAACATCATATTGCTGATGTCGCTATTATCGGTAGCGGCGCGGCGGGCTTATCTCTTGCATTGTCTTTAGCTAACTATTGTAATGTTACTGTGATCAGTAAAGGGGCCCTCACCGAAGGCTCTACACTGTATGCACAAGGCGGGATTGCCGCAGTATTTGATAAAAAAAACGACAGCATAGAATCACATGTTGAAGATACCCTTGATGCCGGCGGTGGTTTATGTGACCGAGAAGCTGTGCATTATACTGCAAGTAATGCGCATCAGTGTTTACAATGGCTCATTGAGCAAGGCGTTCCTTTTGATGTGGAGTTTGATAGCAAAGGAAAAGAACGCTTTCATTTAACCCGTGAAGGCGGACACAGCCATCGCCGTATTTTACATGCAGCCGATGCCACAGGTAAGGCCGTACAAACCACGTTAATTAGCCAAGTTAAAGCGCATAAAAACATTACCCTGCTCGAGCAGTACAACGCCATCGATTTAATTAGCGATAAAAGCTTAGGTAAGCCGGGTTCGCATATTCATGGCATGTACGTGTGGAATAAAAAAGCAAAAAAAGTAGAAACTATTTCCGCTAAATTTGTAGCGCTCGCAACAGGGGGGGCAAGCAAGGTGTATTTGTACACTTCAAACCCTGATGTATCTAGCGGTGACGGTATTGCCATGGCGTGGCGTGCAGGCTGTAGGGTAGCCAATATGGAGTTTAACCAATTTCACCCCACTAGCCTTTATCATCCAGAGCTACAAAACTTCTTAATTACCGAAGCTATGCGCGGTGAAGGAGCGTATTTAAAGCGCCCCGACGGCACTCGCTTTATGAAAGACTTTGACGATAGAGAAGAGCTGGCACCGCGCGACATAGTAGCCCGTGCTATCGACTTTGAAATGAAGCGTTTAGGTGCAAATTGTGTATACCTAGATATTAGCCACAAAGATAAAGACTTTATTATTGAGCACTTTCCTACTATTTACGCAAAGTGTTTAAGTGTAGGGCTGGATATAACCAAAGAAGCCATCCCAGTTGTTCCTGCCGCGCATTATACGTGTGGCGGTGTAATGAGCGACTTTAACGGTAAAACCGATTTAGATAACCTATATGCTGTAGGCGAAGTAGCCTACACGGGTTTGCACGGCGCTAACCGTATGGCGAGCAATTCATTATTAGAGTGCATTGTATTTGCTCACGCTGCCGCAAAAGATATTTTAAGTAAACTTGAGCATGCGCCAGCACCACTTGCGCTGCCAAGCTGGGATGAAAGCCGAGTCAGTAATTCTGATGAAGAAATTGTTATTACCCATAACTGGCATGAACTGCGGTTATTTATGTGGGATTATGTAGGCATTGTGCGCTCAACTAAACGCCTAGAACGAGCACTGCACCGTGTTGAGTTATTACAACAAGAAATACATGATTATTACGCAAACTTTAGAGTAAGTAATAACTTATTGGAGCTTCGTAATTTAGTACAAGTAGCCGAGCTGATAATTAGAAGTGCAATGCAGCGTAAAGAAAGCCGTGGCCTTCACTATACGATTGACTACCCTGAGCAAAATGAAAACCCAACACCCACTATTTTGATTCCACCTCGCCATTAATGGCAATCAATGCTGCGCGCTTTAAACGTGCGTAGCTTTGCTTATCTACGCCACTAGCTGAAATAATAAGCCATTGGCGTTTATTAAAACCTTTAATGTTTAACCAAACAGTAGTATTTAATATTTTTGTTTTAGGGGTTATTTGCCCCTGAACCTTTAAATTTTCGTTTTCAAAGCGTATTTGCTTAGGCTCTAAAATAATAACGCCACTTTCAGGGTGAATAGCCACTATTTTTTGCCATACCCAGTAAAACGCAATTGTATTTACAGTTATACAAACAACAATGCTAAAAAAAGAGCTTAAATAAAGCCCTAATACCACACTTAATAAGCAGAAAAACAGCACCACAGGCCGCTGTTCTGCTTTATTATTTACTACCGTAAACCTATACACGAACTCGGTCTAAAATTAGCGATACCATGGTATTAAGCTCAGCATCTTTACACTCTTCATGGCCCATAAACCATGCAAATAAATCAGGGTCTTCTTGGGTTAGCAAACGCTGAAATACAGCCTGTTGCTGTGCATTTAACGAATCATACGCCTGCTCTACAAATGGCATAAACAAAACATCTAACTCTAACATGCCGCGGCGACAAGCCCAGCGTATACGTGCTTTACTATGAATTTCAGTCATTTTAAACCTCATACTTAATTGCCCCGAGTTTAACAAATACCCGCCTAATTAGCAGCTATTAATCTGTGTTCAAATAATAAAAAACTGCCCGCCTTCGTTGCTGTACCCTAGGTTATAACTGCGTTATTATGTCTACTCATTTGTATTGCACAGAAGGTTTTTATGTCGAGCGTTTATGCATGTCCGTTATCTCACCAACTTATTAGCCTAACCGGTGCGGATAAATTGTCTTATCTTCACGGACAAATCACTCAAGATCTCAATAAACTATCTAACAGCAATTATTTATGGGCTGGTCACTGCAGCGCCAAAGGCAAGTTGTGGGGTGTATTTAAATTATTTTCTCACCAAGATAGCTACTACTTAGCAGGTTCACAGCCTGAGGTAGAGAAGTCGCTCAGTGAGCTAAAAAAATACGCTGTGTTTGCCAAAGTAGATATTGATGTTTCTACGAACAGATTAATCGGGTTGATCAGTGACGATTTAACCCCAATACTAGAAAAACTTGATATTCGTTTTTCTGATAACCAAACGGCCTGTGATTTCCCAAGCGGTAAAGCCCTTAAGTTAGCGCCAAATCGCGTTTTACTAATGGTTGATAGCCAATTTAGTATGCCAGATGATGTGTCTACATTAGATAACTGCGCACTATGGCAAGAAGCCGCTATAAAAGCGGGCGAACCACAATTAAATAGTGACGCCATTGGCGAATACGTACCACAAATGGTAAACCTTCAAGCGATTAACGGCATTAGTTTTAAAAAAGGCTGTTACACCGGCCAAGAAACGGTTGCCCGTATGAAGTACCTAGGTAAAAACAAACGCGCTATGTATATTGTTACAGGTAAAAGCGATGGCCTACTTGAAGAGCCAGAGCTTGAAACCCAAGTGGGCGAAAACTGGCGCCGCGCTGGTAAACTAATTGCCCAAAGCTATAACGAAAATAGCCAAACCTTATTTGGCCTTGTTGTGCTGCCAAACGATACACCAAGTACACACGTACTTCGTGCAAAGCACACCCCTCAGGTAGAGCTAAGCATTCTGCCTCTACCTTACTCTCTTGAAGATGAATAAATAGGAATGACTATGATCGTTGCACCAAACACAGTAGTAAAAATGCATTATTCAGTACTGGATAACGATGGCAATACCATTGATAACTCTTTTGATGGCGAGCCACTGGTTTTTATTATTGGCACAGGCTACTTAATCCCAGGGCTTGAAAATGCACTCCAAGGCAAGCAAGCCGGTGATACATTAAATGTAAAAGTAGAACCTGAAGAAGGCTACGGCGAACGTCACGATAACCTAATGCAAGCGGTGCCTAAGTCGATGTTTGATGGCATGGAGATTGAAGTGGGTATGCAATTTAGAGCGTCAACTGATGATGGTGATCAATCTGTGATGATTATCGAGATTCAAGATGAAGACGTTATAGTTGATGGCAACCACCCGCTTTCGGGTATTACCCTTAATTTTGATGTAGAAATTTTAGAGGTGCGCGAAGCAACCGAAGAAGAGCTTGCGCACGGCCACGTGCACGGTGAAGGCGGTTGTGGTCACGATCACTAATCATACCGCCGTTTATAAAAAAAGCGCCTAAGGCGCTTTTTTTATAACATATTGTTGTAGGTCGCGGCTTTTATTGGCGCCGGTTCCTCTAAAGGGGTTTCACTGGGTGTTATTTTACCCTCAAGCGCACGTAATAAGCCTTGCTGATCGTTTGTTCCCACTCGGTACTTAGTACCGTCTTTTAAGGTTAACTGTAGCGCACTAAACCCGGATACAGAATACACCCACCCATCATGCGTAATACGAATACCAATACCGTGGCGGTAAGAGTTTTGCACCGCTTTAGCCTCTACTATGTCAGCTAGTGCTAATCGTTGCCCCGCAACGCCAGGGCCAAAAGCCCAACTAATTGTTTGCTCGTCAACTTTTACAGTTAAACCATGAAACAAAAAACCGACTAAAACCAATACACCGGCAAATACCATTAATGGCACATCGGCGCCCATTAAGTTCCAGGCTAAGGCTACAAAGCCGCCTATCCATGCTAAAACAAAAAATATAAACACCGCATATTGTTTATGCTGATACATAACGCTCTCTTTATTATTAAAAACTGTACACCAACGTGGCGCTTAATTCTGAGTCGTATTTAAGGTTATCGTCTTCAGGTTTTGAATTATAACGATACATGTAGGCAAACTTTAACGATACCGCACCTATGACTTGGCTAATCAAAGCGGTTTCTGACTTCAAACGCGAATTTAGCCCCGACAAAGACTGCTCAATACTCACATCTTGATTAAAGCGCGTGCGCTTTGATACCAAACGCTCCCACTGCATTGCAATACGTACTAAATAACCAGTTTTGTTTTCATCTTCTTCGCTTACCTCTGATTCATCATCAGCGACAGAGCGATATAAGCCTGGGCCAATATCAATATCTACTTTATTTTTTACACCTTGGTAAACTCTGGCACCATAGCCGGTAGCCACCGTACTTTTGTAGTCTAGGCCACTAAATTTATCTTCTTCGTAGTCACCGTAAATAAAAAATGAAGAGTTTTTAACGCCCACTTTGTAGTTACCCTGTGCAGAGACAAAAATACGGTCTGCCGTTACATCGGTTTGCCCTGTATCTTCGTTTTGATCTCGTTTATACAAGGTGTCTAATTTAAATTGGTTACGCCAATTTTCGAAGTCTTGGTATAAATTCCCTCTAAACTTAAAGCTGGTAGAGTTAGTATTACCCTTACTTAAAATCAAGCCAAACTCAGTATCGCCATAGAGCATTTCGCCTTTATGTAGCTCGTGAATTTCTTCATCAGAGAGTTGTCCATATTCATGAAAGTCTTCAAATGGATCAACAGCCCAACAGCGGCTGCTCATTATTAAAAACACGAATAGTAAATACTTATGCACGGTAAACTCTCTTGCACATACAAACAAAACGGCTTACTCAGCGTGCTCTGTTTCTTTCCACAAAATATGACAAAACGGCGCGTCTTTATCACGGCTAATTAAAATTTTTGCAAATAACACATCTTCGTTTTCAAACTCTAACCCCACTAGCACTTGCACAAATAACTCCGGCTCTATTTCAAGTGCTACAAAGTCTTGCCATTGCTCATCAGGCTCGCCCTCTTCAATAAACCCAAGTTCTTCTCGGTATTCGTTAAAGTCTTCAACATCTTGTTCGCTAAGATTATTTGGCGCCAGCTCTAAAAAAATATCGTACGCTTGATGGGTAACTTCTTCTTCGCTATATAAACGTGGGCCTGACATGGGTAAAACCTCAATGCATTTTAAGTGCGCACATAATATCAAAACTCATCTGTGTTTTGAGAAAAAACAGCTAAAAATAATGACTTTTTTGTTACCAGCTCATGCGCAGTTAAGCTTAAATAAGATTCAAAGTGCTTTGACTAAAAAAGTTAAAAATAATTCAATTTATTTTTTATTATAAAACAAACCGCTACTTTACTTAGTAAGGCGTACATCATAAGCTCAAACACATAATAATAGGAGAGCGCAATGATAAAACTAGAAATACAACAAGGCATTGCTAACGTTATTTTAAGCCGCGCAGAAAAACAAAATGCACTTAGCTTTGATATGTTCATGCAATTAAACAGCACTATTAAACGTATAAAAAAAGATAATAGTGTTCGCGCCGTAGTAATAAAAGGTGATGGTGAGCATTTTTGCTCAGGGCTTGATGTGGCTGCAGTGATGGCCTCACCATTAAACATTGTTAGGCTGTTGCTAAAATGGCTACCTGGCAATCAAAACCTAGCGCAAAAAGTGGTACTGGGCTGGCAATCGTTAAGCGTACCTGTGATTGCGCAAATAAACGGAAATTGTTTAGGGGGTGGGCTACAAATAGCATTGGGCGCCGACTACAGAATTGTTGATACCCACGCAAAACTGGCCATTATGGAAGCGCGTTGGGGGTTATGCCCCGATATGGGCGCTAATGTAGTGCTTGCTGGTTTATTAAAGCGCGACCAAGCACTGTGGCTGGCAAGCCACGCCAATCCTATTAGTGCACACACGGCCTACGAGCTGGGGTTAGTCACAGAGCTTACAGACAATACCGAACAGGCCACGCAGCGCATGTTAAATATATTACGTGAACGCTCCCCCGATACACTGGCAGCGATAAAGCGCGTTACTCAAAAAAGCTACACAACAAACCAACGACAAATTTTAGCTAAAGAAACGTTTAGCCAAATTCGCTTGTTACTCAATCCTAATACTAAAAAAGCAATTGCCAAAGCAAAAGGGAAAACAGATATAAGCTATGCAAATTCAAAGCGCTGGTAAGACTAAATTAGCATTTAATAATAGTGCGTATTTGCTAACGTTAATTTCTTTCTATATTAATGAGCCATTATCATGAAGTACTTGCTTAGCAGTGCAATTATTTTACTGTGCTTAGGGTGTGCTAAATTAATAATGCACTTAATTGGTGGCAGCTTCCCTGCACCGCTCCTTGGCATGGTTATTTTACTGAGTTTATTACTGTTAGGTGTAGTGAAAGAGCACCATATTAAACCCTCGGCCTCTCCTATTTTAAATATTATGCCAATATTTTTTATACCCGCGGGGGTAGGATTTATCGAGCACATTGCACTTATTAAGCTGCATTGGCCCTATTTGGTTTTGGTTATTTTGCTCGTCCCTGCCAGTACGCTTTTACTGGTAAGCAGCGTTGTTGGCTATGTTAAAGGTAAAAATAACAATGACTGAGCTGCACCTTACGCTATGGTACTTAACAACTCCCGCTATTATGTTGCTGTTTTTATTATTAAGAGCGTTTAATAAACACTGGCAGCACAGCATAGTAAAGTCGCTCACCAACCCGGTGTTTTTAAGTATTGCGATTATTGCCTTAGTGCTTGTTAATTTAAAATTACCTTATGCTGATTTTTCTAGGCATAGCCAACTACTTAGTTGGCTATTAGAGCCTGCTATAGTGGCACTGGCCTTACCTTTGTATCAGCAGTTTATACATGTAAGAAAAAATCTACTGTTAATAGTAAGCACCTGTAGCTTAGGTATTATTAACGCCACTGTGGTGGCTTTTATTTTAAGTATTTTATTTGATGTACCCGCCAATTTAAGCGCCTCCGTAGCTGCATTAAGTGTAACTACGCCTATTTCATTAATAGTTACTGAGTCTTTAGGGGGGATTAGCTCTCTTGCCGCAGCATTAGTTATATTTATTGGCTTACTAGGTGCACTCTTTGGGTTAATGCTCATTAAGTGGGTAGGTGTGAATAACCACCAAGCTCAAGGAATAGCAATGGGAACTGCGTGCCATGCTATAGGCACCGCAGCAGCACTGGACGAGCACCCAAAAATAGGCGCGTTTTCCTCGGTTGCTATGGCTTTAAGCGCATTATTAACCGCCATAATAGTCCCCGTGCTATATCCTTTTTTAGTCAACACTTTGCTATAGTTAGCAAAAAATAATTACGCAATATAAAGAGCCCACTATGATCAGTTCTGAAATAGAACAATTTGAAAAATACTACACCATGCTCACTGAGTATTTAGTTACCTACAGCATGCAAATTGTGGGTGCCGTTTTTATTCTTATACTAGGTTTGTGGGTGGCTAAAAAACTCTCAAATTTAGTCGCTAAATTGATGGCTCGTCACAACATCGATATCACGCTTACCAGCTTTGTCAGTAACGTGGTAAAAGTATTGCTTATTGTGATGGTTGTAGTGATAGCGCTTGGCAAAATAGGCATTAGTGTTACCCCCTTTGTAGCGGCTATAGGTGCAGCCTCTCTAGGTGCGGGTTTAGCCTTACAAGGAATGCTTTCAAACTATGGCGCTGGCCTTGCTATTATTGCCACGCGCCCTTTTGTGGTAGGCGATACCATTGAAGTAAAAGGGGTCAGCGGCCAAGTAAAAACAATTGAGCTGGGTTACACCATTTTAATTGATGAAGAAAAAGTAGAAATCACTATTCCTAACAAGCACATAGTGGGTGAAATTATTCACAACTCGTTTAGTTACTCGTTAGTTAAAGGAGAAATAGACATAGCCTATACTGCCTGCGCTGATACCGCTGTTAGCCTTATTGAAGAAGTGTTAAAGGCTCATGATCAGGTGGCTCAAAACCCTATTTCTCAAGTAGGCATAGAGCGCTTTGCCGATAGCGGCGTAACCATTAGTTATCGCTATTGGGTGCCTACAACCAAAATAATAGAAACCAAGCTTGCTATTAACGCAGGCGTTTATAAAGCCATTAATAGCGCTGAGATAGAAATACCCTTTCCGCAGCGGGTGGTTACTATTAAAGAACGCGACCTTTCTTAATAAAAAACAAAGCCGCTTAATGCGGCTTTGTTGTTTTATAGCTTAAAGCAGTAATAAACTGCCTAACCCTAAAAAGGTCACAAACCCAACTATATCGGTAACCGTGGTTAATATTACCGAGCCAGAAAGCGCAGGGTCTATTTTCATTTTGTCTAAAATAGACGGTATAACAACCCCAGCTAACGACGCAGCCACTAAGTTAAGCAATATAGCAACGGTAATTGTAATGCTTAGCATTATGTCGCTAAACCAAACAAAGGTGAGCGCGCCAATCACTAATGCCCACACTAAGCCGTTCACCGCACCCACCCGTAGCTCCTTTTTTAAAAGTGCATTGCGGTTAGAGTCGGTTACCTGGCCAAGCGCTAAACCGCGCACTATTACCGTTAAAGTTTGACTCCCGGCGATTCCGCCCATAGAGGCCACCACAGGCATAAGTACCGCCAGTGCCACAACTTGCTCTATTGTTGCGCCAAATAAGCCAATAAACCACGATGCTAAAAACGCAGTGGCTAAATTTATACCCAGCCAAATTCCCCGGTTTTTAGCACTTTTTCTTACACTGGCAAACAGGTCTTCGTCTTCGCGTAAACCACCAGCTTTGGCAGCAGCTTCGTCGGCAATTTCTTGGCGTAGTTCGTATGCCGAGCTAATGGTTAAACGCCCGACTAATTTGTTATCGGTATTAACCACCGGCATGGCCATTTTTTCACTGTGAATAACCACTTCTGCCGCTTCGTATAAATCGTCATCAGCATGTAATGATGAAAAATCATAGTTTGCCAGCGCCAATAGGTTATCGCCTTCATCGGCTTTTATTAAATCATTTACTGCAAGTTCACCTATTAGGCTGCCTTGGCGGCTAACTAAATACACAACTTCGCTGTATTGCGGCAAACCTTTGTGCAGTAATTTTTTAACGCCTGCAATTGTTGCTTTTTCAGTTATTTTTAGAAAGTCGAAACCAACCCAGTGACCTAATTGCTCAGGCGGATACTGCTGAGCAAGATCGTATTGTTTCGTTTGTGCTTCATCGAGTTGCTTTTTAGCATAATCAACAAAGCGCTCAGGAATAACCTCTTCAAGCTCAAGTAATTCTTCAACATTCACTTCATCTAATAGCGCGTATGCCTCGCTATCATCTAAGGTTTGTAGTAACCATAAGCAGCTGTCATCGCTCAGGGTGACAAATATTTCATGCTGCGTATCTTTATCTAATAGCTGCCAAATTTCTAGACGCTGTTCTTTTGGGATGGCCTCAAAAAGTAGCGATAGGTGCTCAGTAGATAAATTAAGCTGTGCATCGGCTAAAAGCTGGCTTTTTTGCGTGTGTGTTTCGCATTGTAATAAATCGTTTATTAGCTGCGGTAGTTGGTCGACTGGATACTCAATCATCTTGAAACCTTAAATTTAAAAATGCACATTGCTTATAGTTTACTTGAACAATAAAAAATTGCAGAAAAAACCTAAACTTATTAAGACGCTTTAAGCTTTGATGGTTGAAACTGCGCTCATTATTTTTGCGCATTGTAGGGGCAAAAACACCAGCGATACTACTGTTTATTTTAAAAATTAAAAAAGAAATTATTGGCCTTATTTTTAGCCAAAAAAAACCCATAACGCTAAGCTGTTATGGGCAAAGTCACACAATGAAAAAGGGGAATTAAAATCTATCGGTTAAGTTACGTATTAGGTCAGAGTCCACAAACTGCGTGACCATTGCAGTACCCCATGCATATGCACGTTGTATTGGGTAGCCTTTAAATATCCAGCGTTTACGAACATGGTTAAAACGCTGCAAATACTGCTGCTTAGCACGCGGCAAAGGTGTACTACTTAGCTTATCCCACGCTTTATATACGCCCGACATGTCAGAACCGCGCATAAAACGTTGCAACCAACGCGAAAAGCGCGAAAAGCTAATGGTTGACTGAAAATCAATGATATAAGGCTTGCCATCGCTACCACATAATATATTGCCCATATTACGTAAATCTAAATGCACAATGCCTAGGCGGTGCATTTTTGCAACTTGGCGTTCAAGCTCAATAAAAAATTCAACAGGCAACGTCTCACCCTGGTGTATTAAGCTTCTAAGCGGCGTGCCTTCTATGTAGTCATACGCCACCGCTATCGGCGATAAACGGCTAAACCGATTAGCAACTGCATCAAGCGGTGCTAAGCGGCTCAACCCTTTAAATTCTTGATTTACAGAAAGCTTGGCAAAGGTTTTACGAATAAACCACGGGCTTTGGCTAAAGTCTTTTACTATTAAGTCAAACCTATCATCTTTGTACCTGTATACAATTGCGTTCGCAAAACGCCCTTTATGAACAACACTTAAATACTGTTGCATAAATACATATTCAGGAAACTGCTGCTGTAATTGTGATAACAACTTATTTTCAATCATAACAAACCTAACAAGATGATAACTTTAATTGCCTAGGCAACTATATTAGCAAAGTTGGATTTGCCGCACAATTAGATCTAGTACTTAGCAGGCTAAGTTTTTATTGAAACAGTATCGCTAAAATGTTGATAATCTTTTTTAGAGATTTATGAAGGTGTATCTAGGTTGTTTATTGCTCGGTTTAGTAAGTCCATAACGCTGTGTTTTTCATTTTCAGAAAAACCGCTAAGTGCTTTTTCGTACACTTGATTTACTAAGGGCATTATTTGCGGATAAAGCGCTTTACCTTTATCACTTAAACTTAAAAGTGTAGAGCGCTTATCAAACTCACATTGTGTTTTTTCAATTAAGTCTTTTTCTTCTAAACGCTTTAACAAACGGCTCATCGCGCCTTTATCGTACACCATATGATCGCTCAGTCCGGCTAATGTGTTTACTGAGCCACGCGCTAATAGCACCACCACAATATATTGCGCAGAGGTTAAGTCCATACAATCGAGTTGGGCATCAATGTGTGTAGCAATTTTTGAACGTAAAAACGATATCAACCGGCCTAGGTCTTGCTCTGCTACGAGCGTTTCGGGGTCGGCGTTTTGTACTGAAGGCATACTTTGTTGCATATAAGGGTTACTCTGTTTATTCAAAATGCGTGTAATAGACTACACATAATTAATAAAATTCCCTAGGGTTAGCGTACTTTCAAAAATAAAAATTTGTTCTACCCATAGGGTCTGGCATGTTTGGCGTTAATACTGCGTTATCGCCTATGCCTCTGCAACAACCTTAAAATATAAGCACTGCTTTACCAAATAAAAGTACGTTGCTAAAAATTCAACCTCAAAAAGCAAACAGCCTCTAAACCATTTTGTATTTAAAATAAAAAGCCGCAACATAAGTTGCGGCTAGTAGTGGTTTATGTAATGCCGTTTTAAATTTTAAACCTTAAACTGCCCTATTAACTGTCCTAAGTTTTCACCGCGCCCTGCTAAATGCTGGCTAACCTCAGAGGTGGTCTTACTTGCTTGGGTTAGTTCATTAACAATTTCTTGAATGGCAAACACATTACGGTTTATCTCTTCTGTCACTGAGCTTTGCTCTGTTGCAGCGGTTGCAATTTGCGTACTCATGTCGTTAATGGTGGTAACCGACGTAGTCACAGCGCCTAAACTTTGCGATATATCGCGCGATGACTCAACTGAGCGATTACAACTTGCTTGGCTCGCCTGCATGGCATTTACCGCGGCGCCCACTAAGTTATGTAATTCACTTAGCATTTCACTAATTTCATGGGTACTAAGTTGTGTACGACTCGCTAAGCTTCTTACTTCATCAGCCACCACGGCAAAACCCCGGCCTTGCTCGCCGGCACGTGCGGCTTCTATGGCGGCGTTAAGTGCAAGCAAATTAGTTTGCTCGGCAATGCCACCTATTACACTAAGTACACTGTCTATTTTTTTAGATTGCTCACTTAAAGAGTTTACCTGATCAGCAGCTAGGTTAATTTCGCCCATAAGGTTGGAAACTTCACTTAATGAAATATCTACGCACTCTTGCGCTTTTGCCACTTCTAGCGTTGCCGTATGAGTAGACTCAGCAACTTGCGTGGTATTTTTAGCCACTTCGTGAGAAGTAGCCGACATTTCGGTAATCGCTGTGGCAACTAAATCTGTTTCGTGGTTATGATTGAGCAGTTTATTTTCAAACAGTTTTGTTTGCGAATTAATATCGCTTGAGGCATTTTTTACATCATTAGTAACATCAGCCACATTACTTATAATGCTTTGCAGCTTGCTAACAAACACATTAAACGATTCGCCCAACTGCCCTATTTCATCGTGCGTATGTATAGCTAGGCGTTTTGTTAAGTCGCCTTCACCTTTAGCAATATCATCTAAGCTTTGGCCCATTATTTGAATAGGTTTAACCATAGCGTTAGACGCTAAAAGTGCGCCCACTACGCTAACCACAACCCAAAATAAGGCAATCAATAACAAGGTAGTTATTTTTTCGCGAGTATGCGATTGCATAGTTTGTTTATAATTTGCAAGCTCTGTTTGTATATCATCCATATAGGCACCCGTACCAATCATCCAATCGGTACCTGGTATCATTACGGCATACCCTATTTTCTCTACTAACCCGTTGGTATTTGGCTTTTGAAAATGGTAATTAAATGCCCCGCCACCTTTGCGTGCTTGCTCTAATAATCCAACAATTATTTTTTTACCATTTGGGTCTGTCATCCCTATTTTATTTTGCCCTTCAATAGCACTTCCTAACAGGGCATGGAACACGCTAACGCCACGTGTGTCGTAAATAAAAAAGTAACCGTCGTCACCAAAAGTAAGCTCCCTAAGGACATTTTTAACACTTTGTGTTGATCCGTTATCTAACTGATGGCGTACCAACTTGCTTGCTATTTCCACTTCGGTGGCAAGTAGCGTGTGTTTGTCTTTAATGAGTTTAGATTTAATTGTTTCAAAATTTTGTTGCTGGTTTTGCGATTCTAAATAGTACGAGCTGGCCATTAAGCTAATCAATAACAAGCTCAACGGTAAAATAGCCAGTAGTAAAAGTTTATTTCTCAAGCTTAAGTTACTCATTAACTCTCCGGTGTAAATGCGTAAAGCATTAAATTTAGTAACTTTAATAAATACTTATAGAACAGGTTTAATAAGGTTAAACCCACTATATGGATATAATATTAACGCCCACATATAGTTTTGATAGAAGTGAAGTGTTACCAAGTTAATGGCATTATAAGATATATTATAATTTTTATATAAATCTTTGAACATACAAATGATGCGCTACATTAGTCTAATGCTAACTATTTTTATCTATAAAATCAGATTTAATAACCTAGGGTTTTATCAAAACAATTTGAAGAGCTTGAGTACGAAACTTTTATGCTGCAGTAGCATAACGGTTTTCGTATAAAATTAGCCTGATATTCCACGCTTTTTATAATAGGATCTATGAATGAGAAAGTCGTTTGAATTCACGGTCAAATCAAACAAAATTAAAATAATTAATTATTGGTTTGGTGGCATTAAGTTATATGTAAATGGTGACTTGCGCGAGTGTAATAAAACGCTTTTTGCCTTTGGCAACAAAGCTTTGTTATCTGCAAACCTTGAGGATATTGGCACACTAGAAATAAAACCATTATCAGGACTGATTTCTGTAGAAATTGATGCATACCTTGTTAAAGCCGCTGATATACATCATGTTTATAGCTCACATAAGCGCCTCAGCCTTAAACAAAAAAGGCTAGCGCAGTAAGTATATAAAATACTGCTAAAACAAAGAGTATAAAAAGCCAAGTAAACTCCCCTTACTTGGCTTAGCTAATCTTTAGCATAGTTAAACATAACTAGTTTAGCTTTATACTAAATGATGATGCAGCTGCAATTATTTACTCACCCAGCGCGCTTTAAAACCACGCGTATCAACATGTATAAATGCACCGCGATGCGATTTTGGCCCGTAAACACCTAAACCGCCAAGTAAGCCTTTAAATGACTCTCGCTTAGCGAGCGACTCCACTATACCAGCCATAGCTTGTGCATCGCCAATAGAGTGCTTGCCGTCGTTGTTTATATCATCCATACGGTAGTCGCCGTCGTTATCTATAAATATATCGGCAGCGTCGCCAAACACATGGCGGCTAAGCTTTACGTTACCAATGGCTTTGTTGTAATAAGGGGTGCGGTAGCCGCTCATTACCACCATATTTTTAACCGGTATGTTTTCTAAAATCAGCTCTTTGCGTATTTTTTCAAGTTTAAGTAACAACTTGGTTTGTAAAAATAAGTATTTAGGGTGCTTACTTCGTTGCTTACTCACAAATTCTTTTAGAGAAAAATGCGGTGATATTTTTATATTTTCGTTCTCTGGGGTCACCTTTACAAAACCATCGGGCACTATGTAATGCTTACTATCCTTAATTTGTGAGGGCGTTGGGTAATGGCCAATGTGGTAATATTTAAGCTTTCCACCTTGTACTTCATCTGCAGATACTTTAACAAACACATTAATTGTCATACGTTGCTTTTTGTCGGGGGATTCAATAATTACCCGGGTTAAGCCAGGCTTTTTAGGCGCCTGCCACTGCCAGCGGTTTGTATCCGTTAAGGTGGCGTTGCTATGGTTATTAATAAATGAATAGGATCGTTTTGATTGTGCGTAAAGCACTTCAAATTCAACTGCCTCATTAGGCATCACAAATACAGAAAACACCGAATACGGCATTACTATGTCGTTAATTTTTAGGCTAAACTCTGCATCTTCAAAATTTGCTTTATTTTGAATATCAACGCTTGGGTGTGCTTTTTTCACGGGCTCGGCGGCATAACTACCTACGCTTACGCAAAGCGCTAATATGCAGCCTAAAATACTCGGTATAAACGGCATAAATCCTCTCATAGTCTATTTAATCAATGCAGCAATGACTGATTGATCTTCGTTTTTAAGTAATGCTTTTGCGTCGTGTTGATAAATATCGTCTCTAAAATTAACGAGCATGTCTTCATCAACCCACGCCGTCCAATACACTAAATGAATAGGTAAGGGCTCATTTAAATAAAAAGTTTGAGTGGTATCGGTATCTCTGGCTTTATCCACTTGCTTAAGGGTGCGCTCTTCACCTTGGTGTTTAATTATTTCACGCGCCAATGAAAATGGCTCTTCAACCCTTATACAGCCATGTGATAACGCACGCTGCGCTTGGTTAAAACGCTGCTTTGCTGGAGTGTCGTGAACATAAATGGCTTCAGGATTTGGAAACAAATATTTCACTTCGCCAAGTGGGTTTTCATCCCCTGCACGCTTAACTAAAAAGTGATCAAATTGATAGGGGTTAATAGCCTGCCAATCAATATTACTGGGGTTAACTGTTTTAGAATCTAGGTAGCTGTTTTTTCTAACTTCGATATTATTTTTAGCAAGGTACTGGGGATCTTTTGCCACCTTTGGTGCTATTTCTTTGGTTGCAATAGAGGTTGGTATGCGCCACTCAGGGTTTACTACAAATTTTTCGATTTCGTCACTAAAGGCAGGTGTTTCCCAACTCGGCTTACCCACAATAACGTTATTTTGTAGTTTTACTTCGCCTGCTTTTACATAGCGCAAGGTGTACTCAGGTATGTTTACGTACACATACTGCGAATCACTTGAGCCTGCGAAGTTAGTTATGCGGTAAAAGTTAAGCTTTAATTTAGCCAATTTTTTCTTAGCGGGTACATTAAGCTTAGCTAAGGTGCGCTTGCCTACTCGCCCATCAACCTTTAAACCGTGGCGACGCTGAAACTGTTGCACAGCCTGCTCAATGTTTTTATCAAATGTGCACATTGCGCTGTCACATACATTGCTGGTTAAGTCACGCTCTTGATATAAACGCAGTGCTAACTGACTCACCGCCTTGCTGGTGCTGCCAAGTTCAAGCAACTCATTGGTGTATAAAGGGGTAAACCCGCCACTGTTAACTATTTCTGTGTACCAGTTAATTGCTTTTTCGGTACGCGCTATTAACTGTGCTGCATTTTGATCAAAATAATAATCGCCATTTTGCAATTGTTGTTGCGAGTTGTAAGTGGTTAATGAAGAGTTGGCAAGTGCCACACTTTCAAGATCTGCACTGCCTAGCGCTTGCCCTGTTAGCATGGTGCTAACGCAACCTGCGAGCGTAGCCTGTAACATAATGTTTTTTACCTTTGTAGACAATACCTTTGAAAATAACCCCTTCACTTTGTACCTCCTCGCTAAATATCATTGATAAATGCTTTTGTACTTACTACTTAACAGTAATTTGAAGGTGCAATGCAGGTGCCAAAATAAAATAAAAACACAACACACTGAAATTTAATAACTTTTTAAACTTTTACATGGTAAATTAAAAAACACTTCAACTACGCAATTATGTAATTTGGTTGCTGTAGTGTGTAAAGTTGCTATAGCAATTAGTCTTTTAAAAAGGCTAAAAAGCCACGCTCATAACGACTCAAGTATTTTGTTTTTCGCGGTAAAGAAAGCGACTCTCGCCACGCTGTTTGGGTTTGTTCATCCTCTTTACACAAGGCAATTAAATCTGGGTGAACATACGATTTACGGGCAATAGCGGGCGTATTACCTAGCTGCTCAGACACACTCTCGAGCATACTCTTTAAACTAAGTGCGCCTTTTGCTTTTACAAGTTGCTTAAAGGCAATAACACTGGCTCGCCAGGTTCTAAAGTGCTTAGCGCTAAAGTCCTCACCCATTATTTGTTGAATATACTGGTTAATTTCACTAGAGGTTACGTTTGTGCGCTCTCCATCGCTTATATATTGAAACAAATGCTGACCGGGTAAATCTTGTAGGTCTTTAATTACATGGCTAAGCACTCTGTCGGTTATGTTTACCTCGCGCTCTTTGCCCGATTTAGCCCGATACCGTAGCTGTATATTTTTACCCGTAAGCTTAGCATGGCGATTGCGCAGGGTTGTGGCGCCAAAACTTTTGTTTTGCTTTACATTTCGCTCGTTACCTACCCGCAATGCACCTAAGTCCATAAGCCTAACTACCGCAGCTAATGTGCGCTCTACGCTGAGCTCATCCCCTTGTAAATCGTTTTCTAAACGGGCGCGCAGTAATGGCAGCTTATTGCCAAACACTCCACAGGCTTGGTATTTTTTCGCCTCTTGTTGGGCTCTAAAATCTTCATGGTAGCGGTATTGCTTACGGCCTTTACTATCTATCCCCGTTGCTAAAATATGGCCATTTTCTTCAGGGCAAAACCAAGCATTTTTGTAGGCGGGAGGAAACGCTAACGCATTTAAACGATCAATCACTTTTTGATCGGTAATTTGCTTTCCTATTGGGTCAAAGTACAGCCACGTTTTGTTTTTACGCTTACGGGTTATACCGGGTAAATTATCATCGATGTAGATTAGTTTCATTTATGCTCCTAGCAACTTAAACCACCATCAATAAATGTATCACTGTAAAATAACCTTAAACTGAACAACGTTATTGATATATAATCAAAAATTGAACAATAATATAAAAATCCGTTTAGTTTAATTACCTGCTTAAGTATATAAACTGCACCTTTTGGTACCGTTTAGCTATGCTCATTTTGGCCAAAATATACACGGATAATAATACCAACTCGCTTAATTAATTAGTCTATTTGAGCCCGGAAAAACATAGCTAACACTAGGTTTGGGCCCGCAAATGATTAAGTATTATTGCAAAACTGGTAACCCCCCTTAAATAATGTGCTGTTTACAAGGAGCATACAATGGCATTTGATTATGGTTCTATTGATCTTGGGTTAAAAAACCCCTTTAAGTTGGAAGGTAAAGTAACCGCGCTAAGAGGTATTATTGAGTCGGTAGCAGGCGTAAGTTTACTTGTTATAGCTGCAAGCTCGGTGAAAGAAAGTACCACCGCAGGCTGGATTTTAATGCTATTTGGCATGTTTATTTTAGCGCTGGGTATTCGCTCTTTATCGTCAGGTATTTATGCCACCTTAAAATACTTTGTAGGCAGAAACCACCCTACATCGCTTGCGTATAATTTTAGTAAGTCTGAGAGCTCTACCGCGCAAGAAGAAAAAAAAGAAGTAGCCTATAACGCCCAATCACTCGAAGAAATGCTGGTTGGTCGTAAAAACAGTACCTTTAAAGAGCCTAACGGATTTTTATCTCGTTTGTTACACAGCTTAATTCCCAAACTGTTATTTTTACCTTACCCAATTCGAAATGTTGCGCAGCGATTATTTGGCTCATGGGTGAGCACGCTTGTTGCCTTAATTGCTTATGGGCTTGTAGCGTTTGTTTCGCTGTCGGGCTTTACTGGGGAAGCTGGCGAATTAGCCTTTCCGGTTTACAGTGCTATTTTAATGTTTTATGTGCTTTTTTCTTGGCGCTCAAGTAGCAAACCTATCTCTCGCAATGCTGAAAGAAACATTGAAGCGCTGGGAGGCGGTACATTAGCTAAAATTATTTCGTTGTCGTTTATTTTGCCTATTGTTATTGGCCTTTCTATGTCGTGGCTAATGCAAGAGCAACATATCAGCAAACAAGAAATAGACGCGTGGCTGGCACAACTGCCAAACTTGCATGCTGGCATATACCTCATTGCCATTATTATATTAGCAACGTTAAGCTGCGCATTAGTATTTACAATGATCAAAGCACGCTTAAACGCAGTGACCCCTACCGCCGAAGTGTCAGAATTACGTGAAAACTGGCAAGAGTCTGTTCACCCTGATGAAGTATTTATAAACCTTGATAATCTTGTCATGGCAAATAGACGCTACAAAGAAGTGCCTAATAGAGTTTACCGCGAGCTAGACCCAAAACTGCAAGAGCAAATAGAGGGTAAAGGCGGTTTTAAAGGCGAAATGATTCAAGAGGTTCAGCCTAAACTGCATGCTATGGAGCTAGGTAAAAACTTTACCCTAGCCAGATTAATTGCGCTAATCAGTGCTAATTTACTTTATATTGTGGCGTTAGCATTAACGGTGTGGTTAGCCTATTCATTAATAGATATTTATTACTACATAGATAGCGCTAATATTAATAATTTACAGCAAGCGTTTAATAATCAAAACGTTATACAGTTTAGTAGCTTACTAATGAGCAGTGTTCATATTTTAATAATAGCAGTGATTATTAAAGCCTTTGCTCGTTTATTGGCTAACTGTGCTCATTTATTTTTTGCCGAAATGCAGTTTGAATCATTACTTGTGTACTTTAAGTGCGAAGGTACATTTACCGAATCTAAAATTTCAACGGGGACAGGTATTCACGACAGCACTCGCTCAGAAAACACCTTAGTGCGCAGCAGTATCACGCCATGGGTCATTGTCTCTCGTGTTATTACGAGCACGTTTGCTGCCACCGGTATGAAAAACCTTGAGCATCCTCGCCATATAATGGAAATGCACAAAGATGAAGGTCAATTACAAGCCATTAAAAATGATGTAATTGCCTTTCTAAAAGACCGCGAATCGATTGCTTCAATTACCAGTGAGCGCGATTTAGGTAATGCATCGCAAATACATCAATTAAACCAACAAACCCGTGCAATACCTACTCAGCAAGCAATAACAAAAGAGGATGAAGAGGCCGCAGGTTACCTAAGGCAAGAAGAGAACTTAACACCAGAGCCTAAAGCTTAATAATCGCTTTGCTATATTTGTAAAAGCTAAACTGCGCCGCGGTTTGTAATCTAGGCAACTAGGTTACAAACCGTGCGCGCACTAAATACTTACCACTAAACCTTTTTTAAATACCAGCTTGTTAAAATTTATGGTGTTTATCTGCCTTATTATTAACGTATTTTTAATTGTCCTTCACTTTATTGAATCATTTATACCTATTTGACCGATTAATTCTAAATTTACGCATAAACCCCTTGCTTTATGCGTTAAAAACCAAATAATGAAGCAATTATAAACTGGGTAAGAATGAGGAAAATGAGCTATATACTAACCACCCAATGTGCCGACGATGTAGGCCTAATTGCCAAAATTACAGGGCTTTGCCACGCGCACAATTTAAATATTACACGTAATAACGAATTTGTAGATAAAGACGCCAAGCGCTTTTTTATGCGCACTGAACTAACCGGCGAGCCACAAAGTGACTTTTTATCGCAATTACGCGCTTTATTACCTGAGGGTGCACAACTTGCTCTACATGATGATACAAAAACTAAAGTGGTACTGCTTGCAACAAAAGAAGCACATTGCTTAGGGTCTGTATTACTTAAACAGTTTGAGCAAGCGTTAAATATTGAAGTATTAGCTGTGATTGCCAACTACCCAGATTTAGAGCCATTAGCAAAAGGCTTTGATGTGCCTTTTCATGTTGTTTCGCACGTAGGCCTAAGTCGCGCCGAGCATGATGAAAAAGTAGGTGATTTAATTGCCTCTTATAACCCTGACATTATTGGCTTAGCAAAATACATGCGCATACTAAGCCCTGAATTTGTGGGTCGCTTTGAGAACAAAATTATTAATATTCACCACTCGTTTTTACCGGCATTTATTGGCGCTAAACCGTATCATCAAGCATTTGAGCGCGGCGTAAAAATTATTGGTGCTACGGCTCACTTTGTAAATAATGAGCTAGATGAAGGCCCTATTATTTTACAAGACGTCACCAGCGTAACGCACGCTAACACCGCTGAAATGATGGCTAAAATGGGTAAAGACGTAGAAAAAACCGTGTTTAGTAAAGCCTTACAACTAGCTTCTGAACACAAACTATTTATTAACGGTAATAAAACCGTGGTATTTAGCTAATACCATTCCGCATAATTAAGTGATCTATTTTGAGGATGGATAAACGTGTTGATAGCAAGGCAAAAAATTCGCTATTTAGTTGCTCTAAATGAGAATTTTTTTACGCAGATAGCGACACGTTTAGCCCCTGAAAATGATTAAGTATTATTGCGGATTGGTATAAGACCCCTTTTTACATACTATAAAGCCAGCAACAGGGCTCTCCCCTTATGCTGGCTTTTTTATGCCTAACAGCTTAATTAGAGTCAGATATTAGCTGTAGCTGTGTTTTATCCGACACCGTAATTAATTGTAAATTGGCATCCACCATTAAGGTGTGTAATAAATAGGTGACTCAGGTCCTACTGGCAAGCCTAAAGCAAACACCCATACGTAAAATAAAATGACCCAACCGATAAAAAACACAATACTGTATGGCAGCATGGTGGCCACTAACGTTCCTATACCCATGTCTTTTTTATATTTAACTGCCACCGCTAAAATTAAGCCAAAATAGCTCATCATTGGGGTGATTAAGTTAGTCACAGAGTCACCAATACGATACGCCGCTTGAATGGTTTCTGGCGCGTAACCAATAAGCATAAGCATAGGCACAAAAATAGGGGCTGTAATCGCCCACTGCGCCGATGACGAGCCTAAACTCAAGTTAACCATTGCACACATTAATATAAACAATACAAACACTTCTGGGCCAGTAAGGTTTAACGCTTGTAATAGTGCTGCACCATTAATTGCCAAAATAGTGCCTAAATTAGTCCATTTAAAAAAGGCCACAAACTGGGCTGCAAAAAATACTAATACTATATATAAACCCATTGAGCTCATGCTTTTGCTCATTGCGTTAATAATGTCTTTATCGTTTTTCATGCTGCCAACAACACGCCCGTAAACAAAGCCTGGCACACTAAAAGTTACAAATATAATTGCGACTATTCCTTTTAAAAAAGGCGAGCCTGCCACTTGGCCTGTTTCTGGGTGGCGTAAAATACCATCGGCAGGAATAATCGTCCAAGCAAATAACGACAGCACCACTAATAGAGCAACACCCGCCCATTTTAGACCGGTTTTTTCTAACGCGGTAAGTGTATCAATATTATTTTGTGACAAGTCGATACTGGCTTCATCGGGGTTATATTTACCTAAACGCGGCTCTACTATTTTTTCGGTTACGAGTGTACCCAGTGCGGCAATAAGTAATACTGATATCATCATGAAATACCAGTTAGCCTCGGCGCCAACCTCGTACGTTGGGTCAATCATTTGCGCTGCAGGCGTAGTTATACCTGCTAATAATGGGTCTATTGTGCCAAGTAGTAAATTAGCGCTATAGCCGCCAGAAACACCGGCAAAAGCAGCCGCTAAGCCAGCTAAAGGGTGGCGCCCCAAACTATGAAATATCATGGCTGCAAGCGGAATTAACACCACATAGCCAAGCTCAGAAGCTGTGTTAGACATTATGGCCGCAAACACCACCATAAAGGTAACTAAACGCTTTGACGCGCCCATAACCATGCCTCGCATAGCAGCAGAGAGTAGCCCTGAATGCTCTGCAACACTTACCCCAAGTAGTGCCACTAAAACAGTGCCTAAAGGCGCAAAACCGGTAAAGTTAGTAACCAAGCCAGTCATAATACGCTGTAGCCCCTCAGCACTGAGTAAACTAACAACTTCAATTACTCCATCAGGCGCACGCCCTGCTGCCCCAATCGGTCTTGGGTCAATTGCGCTTAGCCCAAACCAATCGGCAATACCACTTATTAGCACAATTGAAACTGCAAATATCGCAAATAAAGTAATGGGATGAGGAAGCATATTTCCTAAGAACTCAACGGTTGCTAAAAAGCGATTAAATAAGCCGTTATTGTCTTTAGGTTGATTATTAGGTGAGTGTGTGGAGTCTGTCATACTTGGCTCTATAAATTACAAAATTGCGCTAACCTAGCATTGTTTGCAAAAGAGATCATGTATAAAAGGTAAATAACGTGTAGGTTTTAAGTTTAAAAAGCGCTGCTTGAGTGTATTGGCTTTTGTGGATTGAAGTTTATTCAGTCTTGCCATATCACCCAGAGCAGCGAATATCTGGTATTTGTAAGCGCTTATCACCTATAAACAGGCAATAAGCACATTAGCTAGACACTGCTTTGCCTAAACGATAAACAAATTTTAGCGCTTTTAATATTTTAAGCTTGCTCTATTGGTTCTAGTTGTAGTTTAGCTGCAATAAGAACGGCTTGAGTACGGTTATAAACGCCAAGTTTTCTAAAAATTGCGGTAATGTGTGCTTTGACTGTTGCCTCAGAAATATGTAGTTCGTACGCTATTTGTTTGTTTAGTAACCCTTCATGAAGGTATTGCAATACACGATATTGCTGCGGCGTTAACGATGCAACCTGCGCGGCAATTTCTCTGTCTTCTCCTTCTATTTCGGCTACTTTATTCTTTAACTCTTTTGGAAGCCACGTATCGCCTTCTAGTATTTGGTTTATAGCATTAGCAATATCATCTGAAGATGATGACTTAGGAATAAAGCCCATTGCGCCATAACCCATTACCTTAGACACTATGTTTATGTCTTCACTTCCTGAGACAACCGCTATGGGTAAGCTTGGGTAGTCTTCGCGAATGCGGATCAGGCCATATAAATCGCCATTACCTGGCATATGTAAATCTAGCAGTAATATATCAAGATCTTCTTGTTCGCTAAGCACTTGCAGTGTGCTGTCAAAATCTGATGATTCAAATACCTCTAAATCGTCAAACTTAGCACTTAATGCTCCTTTTAGTGCCTCGCGAAATAACGGATGATCATCCGCTATTAAAAACTGACTCATGGTTCGCTCCTAATAAATTCGGCTGCCAATAAGGTATAAAGTACTTACTGACAGCCGATATACTACGTTTAGAATCAACTTGTAATCAAGTTTTTAACGCGCATTTAACGATTTAATCGGTTTTCTATGAGCTCATCTACCACGGTTGGGTCTGCAAGTGTTGATGTATCCCCTAGCTGTTGGTGTTCATTTGCGGCTATTTTACGTAAAATTCGACGCATAATCTTACCTGAACGCGTTTTTGGTAGGCCAGGCGACCATTGAATCATATCAGGGGAAGCTATTGGGCTTAGCTCTTTACGTACCCAATTACGGACTTGAGTTGTCAGCTCATCACTTACAGTAACGCCTTCATTTGGCGTAATGTAAACATAAATACCTTGGCCTTTAATATCATGCGGATAACCGACTACGGCGGCCTCTGCTACAGCTTCGTGAGCAACCAGCGCGCTTTCTATTTCAGCGGTACCTAAGCGATGCCCTGATACATTAAGCACGTCATCAACACGCCCTGTGATCCAGTAATAGCCATCTTCATCACGACGACAGCCGTCACCTGTAAAGTAAACACCGGGGTAAGCACTAAAATAGGTTTGTTCAAAACGTTCGTGGTCGCCATAAACAGTACGCGCTTGTGAAGGCCAACTATCTAATATCACTAAATTACCGTCAACGGCACCTTCTAGTGTATTACCCTCTGCATCAAATAGAGCCGGCGCAATACCAAAAAACGGATGCGTTGCTGAACCTGGCTTAGTTTGAGTGGCACCAGGCAGTGGGGTGATCATAATGCCGCCCGTTTCGGTTTGCCACCACGTATCTACGATTGGGCAGTTAGCATTACCAATATTTTCGTAATACCACGTCCACGCTTCAGGGTTGATGGGTTCACCCACCGAGCCTAAAATGCGTAAACTTTGACGATTAGATGACGCGGTTGGCTCATCGCCTTTAGCCATTAACGCTCGAATAGCGGTTGGTGCAGTGTATAAAATGGTTACGCCGTGCTTATCAATCACCTCTCCCATGCGCCCTGCGGTTGGGTAAGTAGGCACGCCTTCAAATACCACTTGCGTACAGCCATTAACCAATGGGCCATAAGCAATATAGCTGTGGCCGGTGATCCAACCTACATCGGCGCTACACCAATATACGTCGTCCTCTTGTAAATCAAATACGTATTCGTGGGTCATTGATGAGTAAACTAAGTAACCCCCTGTAGTATGCACAACCCCTTTAGGTTGGCCAGTAGAGCCCGAAGTATATAAAATAAAGAGTGGATCTTCTGCATTCATTGGCTCCGGTTCGCACTGCGCCGGTTGGTCGGCAACAAGCTCATGCCACCAAATATCGTGCTCGTTCCAATCAACTTCGCCACCGGTTAGCTGATGTACAATAACGTGTTCAATGCTTGTCACCGACTCTTGTGCTACGGCTTCATCAACATTCGCTTTCAAAGGAACACAATTACCAGCTCGGCGGCCTTCATCGGATGTGATCACCACTTTAGCGCCAGAGTCTTTAATTCGATCTGCAATGGCAGAGGGAGAAAAACCACCAAATACAACCGAGTGAATAGCACCTATACGTGCACAGGCCTGCATGGCGTAAATGGCTTGCGGCGTCATCGGCATATAAATAGCAACTCGGTCACCTTTTTGTACGCCCAGTTTTTTTAAACCATTGGCAAAGCGCGCCACTTCATCATGTAATTGTTGGTAGGTAATGTTTTCACTTTGGTTTGGGTTGTCTCCTTCCCAAATAAGCGCAACTTTATCGGCTTTGGTTTTTAAATGGCGGTCAATACAGTTATAAGAGGCATTTAAAACGCCATCTTCGTACCATTTTATATCGATATGGCCTTTATCAAATGAGGTGTTTTTTACTTTAGTATACGGAGTAAACCAATCTAAGCGCTGGCCATGTTCACGCCAAAACCCTTGTGGGTCATCAATCGACTGTTTGTAGAGTGTATTATATTTTTCGTTATTAACTAACGTCGTTTTTTCAATATGTGCAGGAACAGGATAGATACTTTGTGACATCTCAGTCTCCATTTTTATAACTTGCCATGATTAAAGGATTACTCAGCAGTACTTTATTAAGTATTAGACCTTAGTTGTACAACCCTTCTAATTAACATTTTGTGGTTTATAATCTCGCCGCTCATGACTTTTTTACATAGAAATACAATATGTTAAATATAAGTAAGTGGCCATTAAATTACTCTTAAACCTTCGTCTTATAGACCAATAGGTAATTGAGTAAATTTTGCACATATTTAAAAGTGGTTTTCGGACATTAAAATAATGATGCAGCCATGCAAGTTAAACACTTATTTAACGAACTCGTAGCGTGATGCAAGATAAATAAATTTTTATTCGTAAGTAATACCTGTAGCAAGTAATACATTTGAACGTTTAAAAAGCAACAAACAACAAGTAGCCTTTAAAGGACACCACAATGAAATTTACCCCATTAAAAACTCTTGCAGCGAGTGCTGTATTATGTGCTTTAACAAGCACGGCTTATGCGGCAACTGCAGCTAAAGTAGGTAACACCGAATTTACTTACGGCGGATACATTAAGCTAGATACAATGTGGAGTGATTACTCTGCAGGCGCTCCTGATGGCTCAAATGTAGGGCGTGATTTTTACGTACCAAGCACACTGCCAGTAGGCGATGACGATGATTCGGATGCCGTATTTGATATGCATGCACGTGAGTCACGTTTTAACTTTGGTACGTCAACGTTAATGGATAACGGTAAAACAGTTAAAACTAAAATAGAGTTAGACTTTTTAGCATCGGCACCTGGCGGTAACGAGCGCGTATCAAACTCATATGCACCACGTATTCGCCATGCATTTGTAACTTACGATGGCTGGTTATTTGGTCAAACATGGTCAAACTTTCAAAACGTGGGTGCACTTGCAGAAACACTTGATTTTGTAGGCCCTGCTGAAGGCACTGTTTTTGTTCGCCAAACGCAAATTAAGTACACAACCGGTGCTTGGTCGTTCTCACTAGAAAACCCAGAAAGCACAATTACCACTCAAGGTGGCGCACGTGTAGAAACAGATGATGCGTCACTTCCTGATTTTACTGCGCGCTACACACACAATGCCGATTGGGGTAACTTTGTAGTTGCAGCACTTGCTCGCCAACTTACTTATAAAGTAGGCGATGTTGACGCTGATGAAACCTCGTTTGGTATTAGCGCTTCGGGCCGTGTAAATTTTGGCGAAGACTACCTTAAATTTATGCTTACTCAAGGTAAAGGCCTTGGCCGTTACGTGGGCTTAAATGTTGCCCATGGTGCTGTGCTTAATGGCGATGAGCTTGATGCAATAGACTCAACATCTGGTTTTGTTGCTTATCAACATAAATGGACAAGCCAGTGGCGCTCAACCTTCTTATATTCTTTCTTTAGTGCTGACAACAACACCGATCTATTAACAATATCAGGCGACCCTGTTGAATCAAGCCAAAGCTTTAGTGCAAACATTTTATACTCACCGGTTAAGCGTTTAACATTTGGTGCAGAGTTTAAACATGCCGAGCGCGAAACAGAAAGTGGTATTGACGGTGATTTAGAGCGCTTACAATTTTCTGTAAAATACAATTTTTAATTAAACATAGTGTTCACAATAAAGCGGTTTAGGCCGCTTTTTTTTAGCTATACAACTTGAACTCTGCTTAAAAGGTTTAATAGTACTGTGGTAGTAATGGTATTTAAGAATGCTTTTTTGTCTGAGATTTTCAGTAAATTAAACACGGTTAGCGCTTAAACAAGCTTAAATAGCAGCATTTGGAAGAGCTCAGATAAAAGTTTGTACAGAAATAACACTCTCTTTGCGATTAAGGAATATTACCTTAGCGCTAAACTAAGCGGCTATTTAGTTGCTAAAATCCACTAAATCCCCACAATTTCGGATAACTACTAATTATTTTGCACAAACAACAAACATGTTATTGAAAATCACTCTCATTTAGATTATGTTATGCACTTCTTTTTTGAACCTATTGGAAAAACACATGTCGTCCCAACAAATTTTGCGTTTATCTAAGCTAAGCCTTATTACTTCACTTGTTTTATCTGGTCATGCATTTGCACAAGAAACTACAACAAATACAGATGACTCATTAGAAAAAATAGCAGTGTATGGCCAGCATCATAAAAACTACATCACAGAAGATGCGCAATCTGCTACAAAATTAGGCCTAACAATCAAAGAAACCCCACAAAGTATTTCTGTTGTTTCTCGCGCTTTAATGGATGATTTTTCACTAGATGATATTAACTCAGTGCTAGAGAGCACCCCCGGTGTAACTGTAGAACAAATAGAAACTGACCGTACTTATTTTAAAGCCCGTGGCTTTGAAATAACAAACTTTCAGGTTGATGGTTTAGGCATCCCACAAAGCTCAGGCTCTATTCAGGGCACTTTAGATACGTCTATTTACGACCGTGTAGAAATTGTACGTGGTGCAAACGGCCTTATGACTGGCGCAGGTAACCCATCTGCAACCGTAAATATGGTATTAAAAAAACCAACTTACATAACTCAAGCGCATGCATCTGCATCGTATGGTTCATGGAACAACAAGCGTTTAGAAGTAGATGTTTCAACGCCAATTAACGACGACCAAGCTGTGCGCGCCGTATTTACCAAGCAAAAAGCGGAGTCATACCTAGATCGTTACGAAACAGATAAAACAATTGCTTATCTTGCTTACGAAGGCAAGCTAACCGACGACACGACATTAAGCATCAACTATGTTAACCAACAAAAAGATGCCGATAGCCCACTTTGGGGCGCACTCCCTCTTTATTACACCGATGGCACAGCAACAAACTACGACGCCTCTACAAGTACGGCATCTGATTGGTCTTACTGGGACAACAGCGCAGAGCAAGTATATGTAACACTTGAGCAAAACCTATCGGCTACGTGGGTTGCAACAGCGCGTTACGCACACATAGAAAACGAGCAAGACTCAGAACTATTTTACGTATATGGCACACCAGATAGCGAAACTGGCCTTGGTTTAACAGGTTACGCAAGCCGTTACGACTACGAAGATAAGCACGATTTATTTGATTTATACGCCAGCGGTAAATTTGATTTATTTGGCCAAGAACACGACCTGTCATTTGGTGTTAGTCAAGCAAAAATGGATTACAACGAGCAGTCGCTTTACGATTACACCACGGGCAACGGCTTCCCAGCAATGCCTTCGCTTGATACGTGGGATGGCGTAGTACCTGAAGCAACCCTTGCTGATGGCTTAAATGGCAGTGACATAGAAAACAAACAGCAATCAGCTTATATGTCTACTCGCATTAAATTAAGCGCTCCGCTAAGTGTGTTAGCAGGTGTACGTTACACTGATTGGGAAACATCGGGCACTGCTTATGGTGTTGAACAAACACGTAACGACAGCGAAGTTATCCCGTATGTGGGGGCTGTGTATGACTTTAATGAATCGCTTTCAGCCTACGCAAGTTACACAGAGACCTTTGTGCCACAAAAAGAGCTTGATATTAATGCTGAGCAATTGGCGCCAATTACAGGTAAAAGTAGCGAAATTGGTTTAAAAGCACAGCTTTTAGACGATCAAGTATTTGTAACCTTTGCTTACTTTGATGCAAAACAAGAAAACCTAGCTGTTGCATTACCTGATTCATTACCAAGCGATACTCGTTATTATGGTGCTGATGGAATCACCAGCGACGGTTTTGAAATTGAATTAAGTGGTAAAGTGACCGAAGATTTAAGTGCAAGCATCAGCTTTAGTAATTTAAGTATTGATGGTGATGATTTAGTTGAAGATTACACGCCAGAGAATCAGCTAAAACTGGCTGCAACTTACCAAGTACCATTTGTTGAAGGCTTAACATTTGGTGCAAATTATCGTTGGCAAGACTCGGTTAGCCGCGTACAAGTTGAAGATGCAACCGGCGCTGCACTTATAACCACGAACCAAGATGCTTACGGTATTCTTGATTTAATGGCTAACTACAAAATTACAGAAAACGTTGGGGTTACTTTTAACGTCAATAACACCACAGATGAAAAATACCTACACAGCCTATACTGGGCTCAAGGTTATTACGGTGCGCCGCGTAACTACGCGCTATCTGTAAACTGGCAGCTATAAGTCGCTTTTTTAAAGTACGGCTTTTAAAATTAAACGGCACTTTTTAGTGCCGTTTTTGTTTTAAGCCCCTTTAAGTTAAAACGCATATCCCCCCTCCTTGCGCTATCTACCTTATGCAAAGTAATTGCAATAGCATGCTTTTATTACGCGCCTCAATTAAAAAGCGAACTTGTTAGCCAGCCTCACTGAAAATATGGCTAAGTGCTATTTAAACTGCATCTATTAAAGCCTGTAAGGTTATAGTTTTAGCGTGCTTTAAACACAAAAAGGCGCTAACCATTGCTGATTAGCGCCTTTTAAAGCTCGGGTCAAATCAAGCTTAGAGAACGTTTACACTTAAAGGTCAGACTCAGCGCCTAATACGTCTTCGCCATCTTCTGGCTCAACCGTTGCTTTTAATAGCAACATATCACGTAACTTACCTTCAATTTCATCTGCAATTTCTACGTTTTCTTTCAAAAACTTAATAGAGTTTGATTTACCTTGGCCTACTTTATTGCCGTTGTAGCTGTACCAAGCACCTGCTTTTTCAACAATTTTGTGCTTAACACCTAAATCAATTAACTCACCTTGTTTAGAAATACCTTCACCATACATAATGATGAATTCAGCTTGTTTAAACGGTGGTGCAACTTTGTTTTTAACTACTTTAACGCGGGTTTCGTTACCGACTACCTCATCGCCTTCTTTAACAGAGCCAATACGACGAATATCAATACGCACTGATGCGTAAAACTTAAGTGCATTACCACCTGTTGTTGTTTCAGGGTTACCAAACATTACACCAATTTTCATACGAATTTGGTTGATGAAAATACATAGCGTATTTGAGCGTTTAATATTACCTGTAAGTTTACGTAGTGCTTGCGACATTAAACGTGCTTGTAAGCCCATATGCGAGTCGCCCATGTCACCTTCAATTTCAGCTTTTGGTGTAAGCGCTGCAACAGAATCGACAATAACAACATCTACAGCACTTGAACGTACTAACATGTCACAAATTTCTAGTGCTTGCTCACCGGTATCTGGCTGAGAAACTAACAGCTCATCAATGTTAACACCTAGCTTTTGTGCGTATACCGGATCAAGAGCATGCTCAGCATCAACAAAGGCACATGTTTTGCCTTCTTTTTGAGCCTGCGCGATAACTTGCAAAGTAAGCGTTGTTTTACCTGAAGACTCTGGGCCATACACTTCAACAATACGCCCCATAGGCAAACCGCCTATGCCTAAAGCAATATCAATCCCAAGTGAACCTGTAGATACAGCATCAATATTTAGGGCTTTGTTATCGCCCAGTTTCATAATTGATCCTTTACCAAATTGACGCTCAATTTGTGATAGTGCAGCGTCCAGCGCTTTTTGTTTATTATCGTTCATTCTGTTCTCCAAATCCGGCTAATGCGAACAAGTATACTGTATGTAATCACAGTATCAAGTGAAATTTATAATTTTATCTTCTCGATAGTACTTTTCAATGCAAATTCAATAGCTTGCATTCTAACTTGTGCTCTATCGCCGTTAAATATTTGCTTAAACGTAAATTGTTCATTGGCAATTTGTATGCAAAACCACACAAAGCCAACTGGTTTGTCGGACGTAGCACCACCTGGCCCTGCAATGCCCGAAATTGCCACTGCAACATCAGCTTTGGCAACGCTTGCGGCACCAAAAGCCATCTCTTTTACTGTTTGCTCACTCACCGCACCAAATTGCTCTAGCGTAGTATTGGCCACATTAAGCAGTTCATGCTTAGCTTCATTACTATAAGTAACAAATGCGCGGCCCAAATAACCTGAACTACCTGGCGTATCTGTAAGCGCATAACTCACTCCGCCACCAGTACATGATTCAGCGGTAGTGATCCATAAGCGTTTATCCGTTAAAATAACGCCCAATTGCGCAGCAAGTGTTTTAATCTCTTGATGTAATTCCATATTCAGCCTTTGGGTAAATACATGTCGTTTGATCTTTATGCACCGCACACTATAAAACAACAAACCCCTATGATGCAGCAGTATCTAAAAATAAAATCAGAGCATCGCGATATTTTATTGTTTTATCGTATGGGGGATTTTTATGAACTCTTTTTTGACGACGCTAAACGCGCGGCCCAACTACTCGATATTTCGCAAACGCATCGCGGTAAAGCCGGCGGCGATCCTATCCCTATGGCGGGTGTCCCTTATCATGCAGTAGAAAACTATTTAGCTCGTTTAGTGCAAATGGGCGAATCGGTTGCTATATGTGAGCAAGTTGGCGATCCTGCAACCAGTAAAGGGCCAGTAGAGCGCAAAGTCGTACGTATCGTTACACCGGGTACTATTTCAGATGAAGCGCTATTGCAAGAACGCCAAGATAACTTACTCACTAGCGTATGGCAAAATAAAAAAGGGCTATACGGTATTGCCTACCTTGATATAAATTCAGGGCGTTTCAACGTAGTTGAAGTTAACACCGACGAAGCATTTACTTCAACCTTACAGCGCTTAGCACCTGCGGAGCTTTTATACTGTGAAAGTTTTGAAAACACACATTTAATTGAGCATATAAAAGGGGCACGGCGACGCCCTGAGTGGGAGTTTGACCTAGACACCGCTCAACACTTACTGTGCGAGCAGTTTGGCACCAAAGATTTAGTTGGTTTTGGTGTAGATAAAGCGCATGCTGCTTTGGTCGCTGCGGGCTGTTTAATGCAATACGTAAAAGATACACAACGTATTGCGCTCCCTCACATTCGCGCTATTACGCTTGAGCATAACGAGCACGCAGTTATATTAGATGCGGCAACGCGCAAAAATTTAGAACTAACCGTTAATTTATCGGGCGGCTTTGAAAACACCTTAGCGCAGGTACTTGATAAAACCGCCACGGCCATGGGGTCGCGTTTACTTAAACGCCGCATTCATACACCTGTGCGTAATAAAAATGAGCTTAACTCACGTTTAAATGCCATTAGCGCTATTTTAGATGTGCAATTATATGGCGAGTTACACGATTCATTAAAAGAAATTGGTGATATAGAGCGCGTAATAGCACGACTTGCTTTATGCACTGCACGCCCGCGCGATTTAACCCGACTGCGCAGTGCCCTACAAGCACTCGCACCACTGCACGCATTATTAAACGATGCTAATGATGAGCGTATCGCTAGCATTGTTCGCCATTCTCCAGAGCTGCCTGAACTACAAGCTTTACTTGAGCGTGCTGTTATTGATAACCCACCAGTACTAATTCGCGATGGGGGCGTTATTGCACCAGGCTACAACAGCGAACTCGATGAATGGCGAAACTTGAGTAAAGGCGCTACCGATATACTTGAGCAACTAGAGCTTAGAGAGCGCGAGCGCACCGGGATCAGCACATTAAAAATTGGCTATAACAAGGTACATGGCTTTTTTATCGAGGTAAGTCGTGCAAACTCACACTTAGTACCTGCTGATTATATTCGCCGCCAAACGCTTAAAAATAATGAACGCTACATAATACCTGAATTAAAAGAGCACGAAGACAAAGTGCTTGGCAGCCAATCAAAAGCTCTTGCGCTTGAAAAACAATTATATGAAGAGCTATTTGAGTTTATAGCCCCGCATATTGAACAGCTTCAAATGATGGCTGGCGCATTAGCTGATTTAGATGTATTGAATAACTTAGCAGAGCGAGCGCACACGCTTAATTATGCTAAACCCCAGCTATGCGATGATGACAATATAAGTATTAAACAAGGTCGCCACCCCGTGGTAGAGCAAGTAATGAAAGAACCTTTTATTGCCAACCCTGTGGAGCTAAATAGCCAGCGTAAAATGTTGATTATCACCGGTCCAAACATGGGTGGTAAATCAACCTATATGCGCCAAACAGCACTTATCGTATTGATGGCGCAAATTGGCTGTTATGTCCCTGCTGATAGTGCAAAAATTGGTAATATTGACCGTATATTTACTCGCATTGGTGCAAGCGACGATTTAGCCTCTGGTCGCTCTACTTTCATGGTAGAAATGACCGAAACTGCCACAATTTTAAATAATGCAACTGCGCAATCTTTGGTATTAATGGATGAAATAGGCAGAGGCACCAGTACCTACGATGGCTTGTCACTTGCTTATGCAACGGCTGATCATCTGGCACAAAAAATATCTGCTAAAACATTATTTGCTACGCACTACTTTGAATTAACGGAACTTGCCGAGCAAAAAACTGGGCTGGTGAATGTGCACTTAGATGCCATAGAGCACAACGACACCATTGCATTTATGCATACTGTGCTTGATGGTGCAGCAAGTAAAAGCTTTGGCTTACAGGTCGCAGCGCTTGCCGGCGTGCCTAAAGCCGTGATATCCCAAGCAAAGCAAAAGCTTAAACTGCTCGAAAACCACCAAAGTGTAACAGCGCCTAATGCTGAGCAGCAGGCGTTTTCATTTGCTAATGAGTTACCTGCCCCTGAGCCTTCAGAGGTTGAGGAGCAGCTCAGTGCCATTGACCCTGATAATCTATCGCCGCGTCAAGCACACGAACTTCTTTATAAATTAAAAGCACTACTTTAAATATAGATAACTTGAGCGATGGTTAAGAGGCTGATAGTACTGTAAATAGTATTTCTTGGGGGTCATAAGACATAAAAAAGCTGAAGGTTTTATCCTTCAGCTTTTAAACACATAGACAGTATAAAAGGGAGTTACTAGAACTGGTCAAACAAACTTTCTGTTCTTAACCCTTCTTGTTGTAAAATATCTTTTAAACGACGTAATGCTTCTACCTGAATTTGTCTTACGCGCTCTCGCGTTAAACCAATTTCACGGCCAACATCTTCAAGTGTTGATGGCTCATAGCCAAGTAAACCAAAGCGACGCGCTAATACTTCACGTTGTTTAGGGTTTAACTCACCTAACCAATCGACAATATGTTTGTTGATATCGTTGTTTTGAACTTCGCCCTCAGGGCCTGCGCTTTTTTCATCGGCAATAATGTCTAACAGTGCGCTGTCGTTCTCACCGCCAATTGGCATATCAACTGAGGCAATTTTTTCGTTTAAGCGTAGCATTTTAGTTACGTCTTCTACGGGTCTACCTAAGCTTTCAGCAATTTCTTCAGCAGTTGGCTCATGGTCTAGCTTTTGTGTCAGCTCGCGTGCTGTACGCAAGTAAACATTTAATTCTTTAACTACATGTATTGGCAGGCGAATGGTGCGCGTTTGATTCATAATGGCGCGTTCAATTGTTTGGCGTATCCACCACGTTGCATAAGTCGAAAATCTAAAACCGCGCTCTGGGTCAAACTTTTCAACAGCGCGAATTAAACCTAGGTTACCTTCTTCAATTAAATCTAGAAGTGCTAATCCTCGGTTGTTATAACGGCGGGCAATTTTTACAACTAAACGTAGGTTACTTTCAATCATACGCTTGCGAGATGCTTCACATCCACGTAGCGATTTGCGGGCAAAAAAGACTTCTTCTTCAGCGCTAAGTAGGGGAGAAAAACCAATTTCTCCTAAATAAAGTTGGGTTGCATCAAGGTTTTTAGTTACTTCCTCTTTTGCAAATATCTCTTCTTCGTTATCAACCTCTTCAAGTAATGCTGCAGTTTCTGCTACTGCGGTGTCATCAAATTTTTCGTCGGTGGTGTTTTTGTCAAGTTTTGCTGCGTTAGCCATAAGCCTTCTCCCGAGCAATTATCAATACCTAAAAATTAGGGAAGGTATTTAGCAGGACTGACAGCTTGCCCACGGTAGCGAATTTCAAAACGAAGCGCAGTGACCGAAGATTCTGACTTGCCCATTTCTGCTATTTTTTGTCCTGCCTTAACTTTCTGCTTTTCTCTAACAAGTAGTTTCGAGTTATGTGCATATGCACTTAGGTAATCATCATTATGTTTCAAAATGATTAAATTACCGTACCCTCGAAGCGCATTACCCGCATACACCACCGTTCCTTGTGCTGCGGCTAAAACTGAAGCCCCTGTACGGTTAGCAATCTGTAAACCCTTGTAACCGTTTTCCTTATTAGAAAAGCGTTTAGTCACTTTGCCCTTTGCAGGCCAAAACCACTTTACTTTACTGCTCGACGAAGATTTAGCATTACTAACTATTTTATTGGCTTGTTTTTGAACATACTCTCGTTGTTTCGGCTGTTCAAGATTTTTCTTTAATTTTTTGTTAGTTTTTTGTTTTATTTTAGTGCGGCTATTTTTTTTATTCTTAACTGTATTAGCTATAGCCATTGTATTACCGGGCTTTACTAATAAAATAATCTGTCCAGGATAAATTATATAAGGTGATGGAATTGAGTTGTTTTTTGCAAGTGTTCTAAAATCTTTGCCTGCACTAAAGGCAATGGAATATAAAGTATCACCCTTTTGTACTGTGTATTTATTGCCATTAATGTTAATGCCTTTTTGGAAATCATTAACACTAGTATTGAGGCTGCTAACAGGAGCAGGATTATGGCGAGATGAACACCCCGAAAGCAAAACAACAATAAATACAATTACATATAATGCGTACTGACTTTTCAAGGTGTTTTGCTCCGAAATTTAAAAAGTACTACTTTTGTTTTTTAGCGTAATAAAAAGTAAGCAACCGCTATTAATATAACTAAACCCCAGCCAAGTACTTCAACATATTGACGTAATTTTTGCTCCATTTTAACCCCACCCCACTTCATTAAAGCAGAAACTAAAAAGAAACGCGCACCACGGCCAACGGCAGACGCTATTAAAAATGGTAAAAATGCCATTTGTAATACCCCTGCACCAATAGTAAATACCTTATAAGGGATAGGTGAAAAGCCCGCTAAAAATACCACCCACACGCCATACTCTTTAAACCATGTAAGCGCTGTTTCAAACTTTTCTTGCCAGTGCATCTGCTCAATAAAGGGCTGTACAACAGGCTCAAATAACCAGTAACCTAAAAAGTAACCTACAATCCCCCCAAGTACTGAAGCAACTGTTGCAAAGCTTGCAAAGCGCCACGCTTTACTTGGCTGAGCAAGCGACATAGGGGCAAGCATTACATCTGGTGGTACCGGAAAAAAAACGGACTCAGCAAAGCTCATGGCTGCTAAATAGCGCTCAGCAAAGCGGTGTTTTGCCCACACTAGGGCCATATCGTATAACTTAGTAAACAATTTCAACGTGAATTCCTATTCAATATCACCAGGGACGAGAGGGACAAACCGAACTGGTGCAATAACATGCTCTGTGAAGCTATCGCCTTGGCGAATAACCATGGTTAATTTTTGTTCTTGCTCTCCAATGGGGGCGAGGAGTACACCGCCATCAGCTAGTTGTGCAAGTAAGTCTTGAGGTACTTTTGATGCGGCCGCGGTAACTATAATACCATTAAACGGGGCCTGCGATTGCCAGCCTTGCCAGCCATCTGCGTGTTTCATGGTTACATTGTATAAATCAAGTTGATGTAAACGGCGTTTAGCCTGCCATTGCAGTGCTTTTATACGCTCGACCGAATACACCTTATTAAAACACTTGGCTAACACTGCGGTTTGATAACCAGAGCCTGTGCCAATTTCTAACACTTTGTCGCGTACGCCAGCCAAATGAAGCAGCTCGGTCATACGCGCCACAATATAAGGCTGCGAAATAGTTTGCCCTTGCCCTATCGGCAACGCCGTGTTTTCGTACGCCTTATGTTTTAGTACATCATCAATAAAGGCATGACGTGGTATATCAGCAATGGCTTTTAATACCTGTTTGTCTTCTACCCCTTCTTGCTCTAATAGCTTAGAAAGCGCAATAGCACTGCGCGAGTAATTAGCCAGCACGGTTTATCTCCATTTCAGCTAACCACTGCCCAACCGCTTCAATACTTTCTTTTGCTGTCATATCAACGCTTAACGGTGTAACTGAAGCATAGCCATTATTAACAGCGTAAAAATCAGTGCCCTCACCGGCATCGCTTTCAATACCAAGCGAGCCATACCAAAAAATATCACGCCCCCATGGGTCAGTTTGTTTGGTCATGGTTTCGGCTTTATGTCGGGCACCTAAACGCGTAACTTGCACCCCTTTTAGCTCACTTAGAGGAATATCGGGTACATTTACGTTGATAATTTGATCTTTAGGCAGTGGGTGCGATGCTAGCCCTTTAATTATATTAACGGTCACAGCTGCTGCGGTTTCAAAGTGCTCACCATGGTGTGAGCAAAGCGACACGGCAATAGCAGGCAAGCCTAAATGGCGCCCTTCGGTCGCCGCTGCCACAGTGCCTGAATACAATGTATCGTCGCCCAAATTAGCGCCGTGGTTAATACCTGCTACGACTAAATCAGGCGTTTCATCTACTAACTGATTAACCCCTAAATGAACACAATCAGTAGGCGTGCCATTAACCGATATAAAGCCGTTTTCAAGCGTGGTAGAGCGCAGTGGATTTATTAACGTTAACGAGTTACTGGCACCACTACAGTTACGATCAGGGGCTACAAGGGTTACATCGGCAATTTGCGTAAGAGCCTGGTATAGAACAGCAATCCCTTTAGCATTTACACCGTCGTCGTTACTTAGCAGTATCTTCATTTTGACTGTCCTTTTCTTTTCGCTCATTAGGGCTTGCATCGGTGTAATCCACCAGCTCACGTAAAAGTGCGGTAGCAAAACACCCTTTAGGCAATCCAAAGCTTAATTTTAAAGTCGTTTCGTCTAGTGTTTCTATGGTTAAATCTTGCGGAATGAGGCGCAGCATACGGCGCTCATTTTTAAGGCCTAATTCGCCTAAGCCCTCACACCATGCTTGGTATGGTTTTAGCCATAATTTTTCTTGTTCAGTTAAGCCCTTTTCGCTTTTACCAACCATAGGAGCCGACATCATAATATCGCCAGAGACTAAACGTGCTATGTTTTCATCGCTTATTGCATCTTCAAAAAATGCGTTACTACCGCTTAGCATAAATACTTCACGGTGCATGGTTTTAGCTAACCCATGCTCTTTAACACGTAAGCTCACTATTTGATTAAATACATGTGAACGGGCAGCGGAGATAATAATACCGCGTAGTTTTTTATCGCGAATGCGCTCGCCGGCAAACATTTTTTCGGCCATAACTAAATTATGCCCATCGCGGCCAAAGCGCTGCTCGCCAAAGTAGTTAGGCACACCCGCACGTACGGCATTAATGCGGCATAAAATATCAAGTGGCTGGGTTACATTACGAAGCGTAATAGTGAATCGGTTTCCTTTGTGGCAACCAGTGCGTAATTTACGCTCGTGGCGCTGTTGCGAAACCACAAAAATGCTGTCGCTATTGAGTTCACTAAAATCAATATGCTTTTTAATGGGTACTTTTACACTAAACCATTGGCTACACACGCCGTGGCGGTCTTTCATGCCAGCATAGCTTACTTCGCGCGGTGACACTCCAGCCTTTTGTGCAATTAACTTGGCCACATATTGCGTGTTTTCACCTTTTTTAACGACCTGTAAGCATACATGCTCACCACCGCCGGTAAATTCTATGCCGAGGTCTTCATCAACCATAAAATCTTCAGCAACGGTTTTAAAGTCTGCTTTTGAAAGCGGTGCACCGTATAGGTAATTTAAATCGCTCATGCGCTTGCTGTACTCTCAGGCGCTTTGCTCATAATAACCACCGCATGGCTAGAAATACCTTCTTTACGCCCTTCAAAGCCGAGCTTTTCGGTGGTGGTCGCTTTAACATTTATTTGTGAAAGCTCGCAATTTAAATCGCTGGCTAAATTAGAGCGCATAGCTTGGATGTGTGGCAACATTTTAGGAGCCTGCGCCACAATAGTGACATCGCCATTGCCCAGTACATAACCTTGCTCTTTGGCAAGGCCTACAACATGGCGAAGTAAAATACGGCTATCTATATTTTCATACTCGCTCGCCGTATCCGGAAAATGCTTACCAATATCGCCCATTGCCAACGCGCCTAAAATAGCATCGCATAATGCATGAATAGCAACATCGCCATCTGAGTGTGCTAAAAAGCCCTGCGGGTAATCTATTTTTTCGCCGCAAATTGTTATTGGGCCTTCGCCACCAAATTTGTGTACGTCAAAACCATGGCCAATTCGAATCATAATGCTTGCTCGTTTTGTTGTTTGTTTAATAAAAACCCCGCTAGGTCTAAATCCTCCGGCGTGGTTATTTTAATATTGTCGCTGCGCCCTGCAATTAGCTTAACGGGTTTATTTGCCCACTCAATGGCACTGGCTTCATCGGTAATAGTTACGCCTTCACAAAGCGCACGTTGCAACGCACTTTTAAGCTCGTCATATTTAAAAAACTGCGGTGTAAGCGCTTGCCATAAATCATCACGAGGCACGGTTTGCTCGCTATGCGTGTTACCACGCTTTATGGTGTCTTTTACCTTGCTTGCTAAAATACCGCCTTCGTCGTCGGCTATACAATGCGCTATTAAGGTTTCAATATCGTTAATAGTAACTAAGGGGCGGGCTGCGTCGTGCACCAGCACCCATTCAGGAGGGTTATTTTCTAAAAATAATAGGCTATTAAGCACTGAGTCTGCTCGCTCTTGCCCGCCGCTGGCGCGTAAAATTCGCGAGTCTATGTGCGCAAGCGAGTCAAAATAAGGGTCGGTTTGACTAACGGCTACAACTACTTGGCTTAAGCTTTGTAATTGCGAAAGCTTACAGAGCGTGTGCTCTAAAATAGTTTTTCCTGCCAATTTAATATACTGCTTAGGTGCACTGTGCTGCATTCTGCTGCCTACGCCGGCAGCGGGTACAATGGCAGCTATTGAATTATTATTTTTCATGTTGTTTGCCCGGTAAAACACGTATAAATGTTTCATCCGGTTTAATCATTCCTAATTCGTTACGAGCGCGCTCTTCTATACCTTCTTGACCAAGCTTTAAATCTTCTATGTCGGCGGTAAGTACTTTATTGCGCTTAATTAGTTTTTCGTTAGTTTGTTGATGAGAAGCCACGGCTGCTTTTAAACGCGTATAGTCTTGCACACCGTTATGACCAAACCAAAGTCGGTATTGTATAAACAGTGCTAAGCACAACAGGCCAAGCTGAAAAAACCGCATTTAACACTCCCTATTCGTTTTTAAATAAAATTAGGCTCGTGGGCGTTTTATATTACGCCAATTAATATTACCCGCTAATAGCATTTCTCTAAGTGAAAGCAACCTAGGTGCGCAGCGTTTTGAAAATTGCCACTGATGCCCGCAACACGCCGCTGTTAAACTCATTTTACTGGGTTTTACCAACTGCGCATTTGCTTGCTCTAGGCCCTTGCCAAAAAAATCAAACCAGCCTAGTTCATTACAGTGCAGTTTATTGTCGCTTACTTGATCTATGCTGTCTATTCTTAGCCTCACTTGGTCATGGCTATTTATTAACACCGGCACTATTAGCCCCACTTGGGCATATTTTTTATAAAAAAGTTCATTTGCCTGAGCGTTAACCTCTGGCGGTGTAGGCTTTTGTTTTTCAAGCCAAGAGCCATTTTGTGAGTCGAGCATAAACGGCGAACTCCCATTGGCAACCAAAGTTGCCGTCCGTTCTATATAATACGGTAAGCTTTTTAATTGGCGGCGTAGTTTATCGGCATTAGGCTCAGCAACTAAGCGCTGTACCTCTCGCTGATAAAACGCATTGCACAATTGTGCATACAGCACTTTTTGCGCATCACTTTGCCATATTTCTTGCTGCTGAGCTGCAAGTGGCTGACTCTTCGCTACCAATAGTTATACTCAAAAAACAATTAGGTAGCTGTTTTATAGCACAATAACGGCTATTTTTTAAGCGCACTAGGCAATTTAAGCGCTTGGCTTTTCACCTAATTTAGCAATGCCGCTTTCTAAAAATTGCACCACGGTATTACGCTTTTTACCAATTAATAAACTGCCATCAGCTAAAAACATAAAGTTTTGCCAATTACGTTTAAATACATCAAAGGTGGCTTCTATAACGTTATCGCGTGCCATACAAAAATAAACAGTGGTATTAGCCTGCCAATCTAAATGATCCAAAATAGCTTGCGGTAAGCTTTCGTCGCCATTTTCCCACGCATCTTCCCAATTTACTTCATCGCTAAAGCTTTCTTCTTTACCGCACCAATCGGTTTTATCAAAAAAATCGGGGTGGTCGAATTCGCGGCTCACCATAGTGCTCCAAAGCACCGCAGCACGTTCGCTGGTCATTGGCTTAATACGCGCAGCGTCTTCTTCAGATACAGGGAGGTCTTTATGACGAAAAACCCAGGCTTTTTTGTGATCATCGAGCGAAATATAATTCATAGTGTTGGTGTATTCTTTGGCATAATAAAAAGCAAACGCAATTATACAAGAGATCAAAACATGACTACAGCAATAAAACCGCTTTCCCTCAAACCAGGCATATATCAACACTACAAAGGCCCACAATACAAAGTATTTTACGTAGCAACACACAGTGAAACCGACGAGCAACTAGTTATATACCAAGCCCTGTATGGCGAGTACGGCATGTGGGCACGCCCACTAAGTATGTTTTTAGAAACCATTGAAAAAGATGGACACACTATTCCACGCTTTGCCTACCTTGGAGCTGCAGATTAACTATGGCATTATAATCACATACAACACTGATCAGACCAGGCGAGGGGAACCCGTGCAATTTAATTCTACCGACAACTACATCGCTAGCAGCTCGCTTAAACAGGCTGTAAATGCCGCTATTATGCTTGAAAAGCCCTTATTAATTAAAGGTGAGCCAGGTACAGGTAAAACCATGCTGGCTGAAGAGCTTGCTAAAAGCTTAGATACCGAGCTTATTCAGTGGCACATTAAATCAACCACCAAAGCGCAGCAAGGTTTGTACGAATACGATGCCGTATCGCGCCTACGCGACAGCCAATTAGGCGATGAGCGCGTACATAATATTGGCAACTACATTGTTAAAGGTAAGCTGTGGCAAGCGTTTAACTACGCTGAACTTAACGGCAAACGCCCAGTGCTTTTAATCGACGAAATAGACAAAGCCGACATCGAGTTCCCAAACGACTTACTACTAGAACTTGATAAAATGGAGTTTCACGTTTACGAAACTAACGAGCGCATTGTAGCGAAAGAACGCCCTATTGTGATCATCACCTCAAACAACGAAAAAGAACTACCAGATGCCTTTTTACGCCGCTGTTTTTTTCACTATATTGATTTTCCAAGCAGCGAAGAAATGCAGCAAATCGTTGATGTGCACTACCCTAACGTTAAACAAGATTTAGTTCGCCAAGCACTCGAAGTATTTTTTAACTTACGTGAAGCCAACGGTCTTAAAAAGAAACCTTCCACCAGCGAATTGCTGGATTGGTTAAAGCTTTTAATGGCCGAAGATATAGACGCTAAAACACTGCACGATAAAGCCCAAAAAGGCGGCTTAATGCCGATGTTTGGCGCACTGCTTAAAAATGAGCAAGACATAAGCCTCATCGAAAAACTTGCGTTTATGAGTCGTCGCTAACATGCTAGTACAGTTTTTCTTCACGCTGCGCAAATACCGCTTACCGGTAAGCTTGCGCGAGCTACTCGATTTAATAAACGCCTTAAAAAAAGGCGTTATATTTGCCGATGTAGATGGCTTTTACCATTTAGCCCGCACCATAATGGTAAAAGACGAAACCCATTTTGACCGGTTCGACAAAGCGTTCAGCGACTACTTTAGCGGTATTGCCGACCTTGATTTGCTTGAAAGTTTAAAGCAACAGCACAACTTACCTAAAGACTGGTTGCGCAAAGAGTTTGAAAAACACCTAAGCGATGAAGAAAAAGCCCAGCTAAAAGCCATGGGCGGGCTCGACGAGCTAATGAAAACCCTAAAAGAGCGTTTACAAGAGCAACAAAAACGCCACGCAGGCGGCAATAAATGGGTGGGCACTGGTGGTACATCACCTTTTGGTGCATACGGCTATAACCCAGAAGGCGTGCGTATAGGGCAAGAGGGTAACCGTAATCGCCAAGCGGTAAAAGTGTGGGATAAGCGCGAATACCGCAATTTAGACTCTGATCGCGAAATTGGCTCTCGTACTATTAAACTCGCCCTTAAAAAATTACGTAAATTTGCCCGCACAGGCGCAAGTGACACCCTTGATTTAAACGAGACCATTCGCGCTACCGCCAAACAAGGCGGCATGCTGGATGTAAAAATGGCACCCGAGCGCCACAATGCCGTTAAAGTATTAATGCTGTTTGATATTGGCGGCTCAATGGATGACTACATTCATACCTGCGAAGAGCTATTTGGCGCAGCCCACAGCGAGTTTAAACATTTAGAGTTTTACTACTTTCATAACTGTTTATACGAGCACGTTTGGCAAGACAATGCGCGTCGCCATTCAAACATCATCGACACCATGACGCTGATTAATAAATTTACCAGCGACTACAAAGTGATATTTGTTGGCGATGCCACTATGGGTCCATACGAAATAGCCTACCCCGGCGGCTCAGTAGAGCACTACAATGAAGAGCCCGGCAGTGCATGGTTGCAACGTATAACAAACCACTTTGATAAAGTCGCCTGGCTCAACCCACAACCGGTTGAACACTGGCCTTACTATCAATCAATTGATTTTATTAAGCAGCTGATGGATAACAGAATGTACCCGCTGAGTTTAGATGGAATAAGTAACGCGATAAAAGAGCTGAGTTAGAATATTAATTTACGAAGGCTTAGAACTAGCAGCGGGGCTCCAGGCGTGAACCTATAACTTTGTTGGGTGACGCCTTTGGCTTAACCAACCTACCTTTAGACGTAGGTCGGATAAGTGGCGAAGCCACGCCATCCGACAAAAATGATGTATTTACCAGAAACAACCCGACTTACTGCGCTAAATATGATCTGTTGAAATTTTAAGCAAGGAAAGGCTGAATAATGATACCTACCCTTATCCTATAAATTATTATTTGTACTCATCTATATAAGGTTATAATATAAGTATATAACCAAAAGGAATATGGTTGTAACAAAAAAGCCTAAGCGATTATAAATCAACTTAGGCTTTCTTTAGGTATTGACCATTTGTAAATTGCTAATGCCATACCCTTTTGCGTGAGAACTAAAGGTTAGCATTAGCACGGTAAAATGGTCAATTAATTTAAACCATTTGACCGAGAGGTGCATCATGCAAATCACGATTAAAATTAGTGAGAAGTTTTTAGCTGATTTAGTAAGGTTAGTTACTTCAGTTTCTCCAATCTTGTTAATCATCAATAACTTTATGTGACAATTAATTAACTGATAAAAAGAAAGGACTCTTTTTATATTTCTACATTATACCTTGTAGCTCAACTGCGCTTTATTCATTTTAAAACATAATAAAAATCGTATTACAGAGTCAAAGCCCTACAACTCAGCTATATGATTCAATGTTTCAGGATGTCGCTGCACAAGCTTTAACAAGGTAATTGCTTGCCCATTCGGTGCACTTCGCCCTTGCTCCCAGTTTTCGAGTGTTCTTGCTGATGTATGTAGAATGTTTGCAAATACACCGCGCGACATATTAAATGTTTCTCGAATATTTACTATTTCATCGGGTGAAATAGCAAGATCGTTAATATCATTTACCGCATGAGTACGTAACGTAAGCTTTCCTTGTGAATGCGCTTTAGCATCATCAAGTGCTGTCGTTAATTCTGAAAATAAATCACGTTTGCTCATTGCGCCATACCTCTAAGAATTCTTTTAATTGCTTTTTCTGATCTGCTGTTAAATCGGTTACTTCGTTTTTACTGTAAATAGTGAGTAGATAAAAACGTCTTTTGTCGTCCAAGTAATAATATATAACTCTTGAACCGCCACGCTTACCTTTTCTTTTGCTCGCAACTCGAACTTTACGTAAGCCGCCTGTTCCTTGAATCACATCGCCCTGTTTTGGGTTAACCATGAGGTCTGCTTGAAATAAACGATATTCGTCATCACTCAAGTACAGCTCTCGGTACTTTTCAAATATGCTTGATTCAACAAATAGGCTTTTCATACATAGAAGTATACGCAGATTGCGTACAAACTCAATTAAAGATTTTAAATGGGCGGCAGCTGGTATCTTTTGCTTTAGCTAAAGCGCTTTACTCATAAACAAACTATACGGTTCTAGCTGATAATCACCGAACGGCTCGCACTCTTTAAAACCAAATTGAGTGTAAAGCTTTTGCGCAGGTAAAAATGCTTTTGCTGTTCCAGTTTCTAGGCTTAACTTTTTATAACCTCGCAGTGTTGCTTGCTCAATAATATGCGTGAGTAACTTAGCGGCTATGCCTTGGCGTAAATAGTTGCTTGAGGTGCGCATTGATTTAATTTCGCCATGCGTTGTATTTAGTGCTTTTAAAGCACCAACACCCGCTAAATTATTATCAATCCATAAGCTATAAAAAATTATATCGGGCTGAGTGAGTTTAGTTACATCCAGCGCATGTACGCTTTCAAGAGGTGAGTGTTTTAGCATATCGTTATGATGCGCTTGTAGTAACTTTATAATGTGTGGGTTTGAAAGCTCGCCTGTTCTAATATCCATTTACACCCCATTTAATCTTTGAATTTAATGCTTTAGGGCTTTAATTAAAGCCCTAAAATAAACAGCTATTTTTAGGCTGCTAGCTTCCACACCACAAACGCAACAGCAAAACCAACTAAGTACACTAAGCCTAACCACGTTAAGCTGCGCAATAGTACGCTGTGTTTAATGGCCGGCTCTGAGCGCACTAAACTAAAGTTAAGCCATGCAAAAACGGGGGTGGTTACAAAAGCAAGTGTCATGGCAAAGGTAAGCATTGGTCCCAGGGCTGATTTAAAAAATAAAATAACGGCCATACCGGCAAAGGCCTGCAGTACTAACCAAATATTTAAACTGTGTTTAGATTGCTTAAAACCAAGTAATTTATGTGACTCGTTAAGTGTACGGGCGTAGCCATCAAGCACGGTGAGTGTAGTGCCAAACATACATAAAAAAGCAATGGCTGATACAAGTGGCCTTGCCCACTCGCCAATAGTCAGTGCGTACATATCAATAAGCTGTTTAGCAAAGGCAACACCGCCAAGCTCAATACTGCTGCTTTGGCCGTATTGCACCAGCACACCTAAGCTAAAAAATACCAATGCTAAACAGGCTGTTAGCCAATAGCCTACGTTAAAATCGAATAAGCCTTGGCTTTTAGTAACCGTTTGCTGAGTTTGTTTTTCTTTGAGCCAAAGCGAACTAAGCGCTGATATTTCTATGGGTGCTGGCATCCAGCCCATTAACGCGACCATAAAGCTCAGCATAGCCAACTCGTAAGGTGATGGGCCAATATAGTCAGCAGGAGCCATTGGGCCGTTACTAAACGCGATAACCAGTGCAATAACAGTAGCAAGCGTTAATAGCCCCATAATGCCTTTAGCAACGCTGTCGAGCGCTTTAAAGTGCCCGAGTAATAAAATAGCTAAACACACGGCCAATAATATCCAACACAGTAGCGTGACTTCTATCACTATTGGCAGTGCATAATGCAGCAAGCTTGCAGTCAGTAATAACACCCCTGCAGTATTAACTATGGCGGCCAGTATATTTAAGCCAATAAAACTATAAAAATAGACAGGGCCTTTATTTTTATAGCCTTCTACTAAACTGTTTTTGGTTGCTAGGGTGTATTCCATACCAAAGCGAAAAAACGGGTACTTTAATACGTTAACAACGAGAATTAGCCAAAACAGTTGCCATCCTAATAGCGCGCCAGCTTGAGTAGATGCAACTAAGTGAGAGCCGCCAATTGCTGCGGTTGCCATTAAAATACCAGGGCCTAATGCGCCCAATCGAGATTTCCAAGAGGTGTGTGTTTGCTGCATTAATTTCTCAAATTATGTGTGTTATTCGCTCTGGTTATTAATTTTCATAATTAATAACACCGAAGGCTGCATAACTTACCTAAATTAAAGGCAATAAAAAAGAGCCGTAAGGCTCTTTTTTATAGTACTTTGGGACTAAATCTTATTTTAGTTCCATCTCTTGGATGATTTCGTGCGCTATTTCTGGCGTTGTGCTTACAGGCTTTTCGTGTAAATTTGCTTTTATTTGCCCTTTTCGATGTTTTAGTGCTGCATCGAGTTTTTTAGCTGCGCTTGCAATCGCCGGGTACATAACTTCGTTTTCCCCTTTTACCGATATACGCGCACCTTCGTAATTTGTGCTAATTTCTGCTTGGATTTTGTGATGCTCTTTAGACAATATAATGTCGAGTGCGATAAGTGATGGAAAGTGGCTCTCGATTTTTGAAAACTTTTCGTTGATATGCTCTCTAATAGAGTTAGTAACGTCTACATGGTGACCAGAAAGATTAATTTTCATAGGGTATCCTTTTATTTGTTACCTCATAAATAGTATTGGGGGCTATTTAGATTAACACAAGGAAAAAGCACTGATTTTTGAAATTAATTTATTACTTAAACTGTTTTAAATTATAAGTTGTGCAAAGTTTATGCAAAGCCCATGAGGTATGGGCTTTCAGACGTCTAGCCTTTAGCGTTTAGTCTGTGTACGAACAGCAATAGTCAGCAAAATCACTCACTTTTACTTTAAAGCTAACATTGGCATCAACGTTAAATGATTCGCCCGCGGTAAATGTTTTCCACTGCGTTTCACCAGGTAATAAAATGTCCCACTGGCCGCCTAACAGCTCCATTAATTCTTTTTTACTGGTATCAAATACAAATTCGCCTGGTTGCATAAAACCTAGCGTTTTGGTTGTGCCATCGTTAAATACCACGGTACGGCTTGATACTTTACCGTCAAAATACACGTTCGCTTTTTTAATTACGCTTACATTTTCAAACTGAGACATCCTCACTCCTGTTGTATTATTTTATTTAATCGGCCACCACCTTGCCTGATAGGTCATAGCCTTGCAAGAAAAGCGCTGTGAAAATTACTCATCTGAAATTAAAACTCAAAAGGCTTTAAACTAAGAAAGTACTACGTATTACAAGCAGTGTGATGCAGTATCTTAAGGCTACTACACCGCTTTATAACTCAGTCAGCAAACAAAAAAGCCCGCCCTGTTTTACACAGGGCGGGCTTTTAAATATTAAAGCTAACGATTAAAACAACTCGTTTGCTTTATTTACAATGTTCTCTACTGTAAAGCCAAAGTACTCAAACAGCTCGCCAGCAGGTGCCGACTCACCAAAGGTAGTCATACCTACTACTGCACCGTTTAGGCCAACGTACTTGTACCAGTAATCAGCAATACCAGCTTCTACTGCTACGCGGCGTGTAACAGCTGCCGGTAGTACGCTTTCTTTGTACTGTGCGCTTTGCTCTTCAAATACATCAGTACATGGCATAGATACAACACGTACCTTTTTACCTTGGCTGCGTAGCTCTGTTGCAGAGTCTTGTGCTAGTTGCACCTCAGAACCTGTTGCAATAATAATTAGCTCCGGTTCGCCGTCACAGCTAAGGATGTAACCACCCTTTTTAACATCTGCTAATTGCTGAGCGTCACGCGCTTGTTGCTCAAGACCTTGGCGAGTAAAGATAAGTGATGTAGGACCATCTTTACGCTCAATAGCTTGTTGCCATGCAATTGCCGACTCAACTTGGTCACACGGGCGCCAGTTGTATAAGTTTGGCGTTAGACGCATGCTAGCAATTTGCTCTACCGGTTGGTGAGTTGGACCGTCTTCACCTAGGCCGATTGAATCGTGCGTGTATACAAAAATGCTTGGTTGCTTCATTAGCGCAGCCATACGTACCGCATTTTTTGCGTATTCAACAAACATTAAGAACGTTGCCCCGTAAGGAATAAAACCTTTATGAAGGGCAATACCATTCATAATTGCCGACATACCAAACTCACGTACACCGTAGTAAACGTAGTTACCGCTTGCATCGTCTGCAGTTAGCCCTTTAGAGCCATCCCAAATTGTTAAGTTTGATCCAGCTAAATCGGCTGAGCCACCCATGAATTCTGGTAATAACGGGCCAAATGCATTTAATGCATTTTGCGACGCTTTACGAGATGCAGGGTTTGCAGGGTTTGCTTGTAGTTGCTCTATGTACGCTTGAGATTTTTCAGCCCAATCGCCTGGAAGTTCGTTATTAATACGGCGCTTATATTCAGCTGCAAGCTCTGGGAATGCCTTTGCGTATGCTGCAAATTTTTCGTCCCAGCTAGATTCAAGCTGTTGACCTTTTTCTTTGCTATCCCACTGTGCGTAAATATCATCAGGGATTTCAAATGCACCGCCAGACCAGCCTAAAAATTCGCGAGACGCTGTAATTTCGTCATCACCTAATGGCGCGCCGTGACAATCGTGGCTACCAGATTTGTTAGGTGAACCGTAACCAATCACTGTTTTACAACAAATTAGTGATGGTTTGTCGGTAACACTTTGAGCCTCTGCTATTGCAGCACTAACAGCATCGCTGTCGTGACCATCAACGTCACTTATTACATGCCAGCCGTACGCTTTAAATCGTGCTGGTGTATCGTCGCTAAACCAACCTTCAACTTCACCATCGATTGAAATACCGTTGTCATCCCAAAAAGCCACTAACTTGCCAAGGCCTAATGTGCCAGCAAGTGAACATGCTTCATGAGAAATACCTTCCATTAAACAACCGTCACCCATAAATGCATATGTGTAGTGATCAACAATGTCGTGGCCTTCACGGTTAAATTGTGCAGCAAGCGCTTTTTCAGCAATCGCCATACCTACCGCATTTGTGATCCCCTGACCTAGTGGGCCCGTAGTAGTTTCAATTCCTGGTGCATAACCGTACTCAGGGTGGCCTGGCGTTTTAGAATGCATTTGACGGAAGTTTTTAATTTCATCAAGTGGTAAGTCGTAACCAGTTAGGTGCAATAGAGAATAGATAAGCATTGAACCGTGGCCGTTTGAAAGAATAAATCTGTCACGGTCAGCCCACTCTGGATTAGTTGGATTATGCTTTAGATAATCGCGCCATAATACTTCTGCGATGTCGGCCATGCCCATTGGGGCTCCAGGGTGGCCAGATTTGGCCTTTTGTACTGCGTCCATTGACAAGACGCGAATAGCATTTGCAAGTTCTTTGCGAGATGGCATGAATTCTCCTACCTTTATGTGTATTTGCGCGGGTACTTATGTGTTCGTTAATACCCTTAAGTAACTTAAGAGCTGTTATAGCAACCATTCTTACTTAATGTGGGTGCACTGTGCAATTAAAAACCCCATAAAAATGGGCTATTATGAATATTTTTTAAGACCAAAAAGTTATTACTCATTTTATTTAGACGTCTAGGCGTAAAAACACTATGCAAGGAGTTTTGTTTTAGATAAAATACGCCCCTTAATTTTTTAGCGCTAATACCGACGTTTGTGAAGCGCAATATTTGTGAGCAGAAATACAATGGCAAAACATTTATTTACTTCTGAATCTGTTTCTGAAGGTCATCCGGATAAAATCGCCGATCAAATCTCTGATGCGGTACTTGATGCTATCCTAGAGCAAGACTCTCATGCCCGTGTTGCGTGCGAAACTTACGTAAAAACCGGTATGGTTATGGTTGGTGGTGAAATTACCACTAGCGCATGGGTTGATATTGAAGAAATTACACGTAAAACAGTACGTGAAATTGGCTACACGCATTCAGACATGGGTTTCGATGCAGACTCGTGTGCAATTTTAAACACTATTGGTAAGCAGTCTCCTGATATTAACCAAGGTGTTGACCGTACTAGCCCAGAAGAACAAGGTGCTGGCGACCAAGGCCTTATGTTTGGTTATGCATGTAACGAAACAGAAGTACTAATGCCTGCGCCAATTACTTACTCACACCGTTTAGTACAGCGCCAAGCGCAAGTACGTAAAAGCGGCGAGCTTAACTGGTTACGCCCAGATGCAAAATCTCAAGTAACTTTTGCATACGAAAACGGCAAGCCAGTAGGTATTGATGCAGTTGTACTTTCTACTCAGCACGCTGAAGAAATTTCGCAAAATGACTTAGTTGAAGCCGTGATGGAAACCATCATTAAGCCGGTACTTCCTGCCGAGCTTATTACTAGCGCGACTAAATTTTTCATTAACCCAACGGGTCGTTTTGTAATTGGTGGACCTATGGGCGACTGTGGTTTAACGGGTCGTAAAATCATCGTAGATACATACGGTGGTATGGCACGTCACGGTGGCGGTGCTTTCTCAGGTAAAGATCCATCAAAAGTTGACCGCTCAGCTGCATACGCTGCACGTTACGTAGCTAAAAACGTAGTGGCTGCAGGCCTTGCTGATAAGTGTGAGCTACAAGTATCTTACGCAATTGGTGTAGCAGAGCCTACCTCTATCAGCGTTGAAACTTTTGGTACAAGCAAGCTTGAAGAAGGTCGTTTAATTGAGCTTATTCGTGAGCACTTTGACCTACGCCCTTACGGCTTAATTCAAATGCTTGATTTAGAGCGCCCTATCTACCAACCAACAGCGGCATACGGTCACTTTGGTCGTGACGAATTCCCATGGGAACGTACAGATAAAGCAGACGCACTTCGCGCAGCGGCTGGCCTATAAGCCAAAATGCATTAAATAATAAACGGCCCTTTTAAGGGCCGTTTTTATATCTAAAGCAAAGGCTAATTATGCGCTTTATATCAATTGCATTAATTTAGTTGTTTATCATAGCACCCAAAAAATAGTGCAATAACAAAGTGAATTTACGGCGTACAGTTATTTTATATAAATAATTTTAACGCAGTCAGTGCGCTATTTAATACGCTAAACTAATCGTGTTTTGAATTAAATTGGTATTAGCTAGCCCTCGAATTTCGCACGGTTTTAGGTATATACTCTTTGTATAATAAAAGCTTAAGGGATAAGTAAATGGCCAATAATTTTCGCGTTATGTTTGTAGGACTCGCCGAGGGCACTGAGGCTAAAACGGCCTGCGTAAATTTAGCAAGTAAGCTAAAAACGTCTGAAGATAAAGTAACTCAGTTTTTTAATGGCAAAGCACTCTTTGCACCTAGCAATAAAGACAAAGCCCTAAAGCAGGCCAAATTACTAGCAAGCCTAGGCATTAAAAGTAAGTTACAAGCCACAGGTGAGCTACCCACTCAAAGTCCTAGCGCAGCTAGTCAGCGCGATGAACGGATTTTTGATGCCCTTGATTACATAACAAGCAGCCTGATCCGCCTAGAAGAAAAGCTAGAAGAGCTAGAACAAAGGCTTCCAACCAATGAGCTAAAAAGCCCTACAGATGAAAACGATGAGTGGCAAGAAGATGATCTTATGCTTGACGAGCAGCTCGATGAACCCGTTAAAACGCGTAGCAATACTTTGTTATATTCACTGATTGCCACTGCCGTTTTACTACTTATTGTGCTTGCTGTTTACTTAGCTTTTCCTGATTTAGTGTCTATTTAATCAAAGGTGCGTAATTACAATGAGCAATAAACGTACACACATACGCCAATCTATTCGCCAATTACGCAATAATCTATCAAAAAAACAGCAAGAAAAAGCCGCGGCACAGTTAAAGTTGAATTTTACTCAACAGCTAAATAGCGATAAAACAGCCTCAAAAAAACATATAGCCATTTACTTTAGTAACGATGGAGAATTAGATACATCATTGTTAATTAATGAGTTATGGCAACAAGGCCATACCCTTTACTTACCCGTTATACACCCATTTAATGGGGCTACTTTGCTGTTTCAACGCTATGAAAAAAACTCACCCATGAGGGCAAATCGCTATGGTATCTTGGAGCCTAAGCTGAACTGCTCTCAAATATGCCCATTAACTGATTTAGATTACTTACTGATGCCACTTGTAGCATTTGATAATCAAGGTAACAGATTAGGAATGGGGGGTGGATTTTACGATAAAACACTGGCGCAATTACACGCTTACAATTGGCAAAAACCGCAACTTATAGGCTTAGCACATAGCTGCCAAAAAGTAGATGCACTGCCAATTGAATCGTGGGATGTTCCACTTAAAACCATTATTACTCCCGATAAAATTTATCACTGGTAATAAACACCCACTACACATTTGAAATATGAGCATAACAATGACGCAAGACGAATTAAAAAAAGCAGCTGCGTGGGCTGCACTCGAGTTTGTAAAAGAAAACACCATTGTTGGTGTGGGGACAGGCTCTACCGTAAATCATTTTATTGATGCCCTAGGCACAGTAAAAGACACCATAACGGGTGCGGTATCTAGCTCTGAGGCTTCAACAGCGCGTTTACACGCATTAGGTATTGAAGTGTTTGAGCTAAACGATGTAGATGCTCTTGATGTATACGTAGACGGCGCAGATGAAATTAATGCCCAAAACGAAATGATCAAAGGCGGCGGCGCAGCACTTACCCGCGAAAAAATAGTTGCAGCCGTTGCAAAACAATTTGTTTGTATTGTTGATGACACAAAATTAGTAGATACATTGGGTGATTTTCCGCTTCCGGTAGAAGTTATACCCATGGCACGCAGCTACGTAGCGCGTGAATTATTAAAACTTGGTGGCGACCCTGTGTACCGCCAAGGCGTAGTAACCGATAACGGTAACGTTATTTTAGATGCACACAATTTAAGTATTAGTAATGCCAAACAACTTGAAACACAAATTAATTCAATTGTTGGCGTAGTTACCAACGGCCTATTTGCGATGCGCGGCGCTGATAAAGTGATTATCGGCACTAAAAATGGGCCACAAATTAAATAGGATGAGGTTATGAGTAAGGTATCGTTAGCAAAAGACAAAATTAAAATTCTCTTGCTTGAAGGTGTTCACCAAAGCGCAGTAGAAACGCTTAAACGTAATGGTTACAGCAACATCGACTACGTAAAAACATCGCTACCTGAGGACGAACTTAAAGAGCGTATTAAAGATGTGCACTTTGTAGGGCTTCGTTCTCGTACTCATATTAACCAAGCAGTTTTAGACTCAGCTGAAAAGCTAGTAGCCATTGGTTGTTTTTGTATTGGTACTAACCAAGTTGACTTAAACTCAGCTCGCGAGCGCGGTATTGCGGTATTTAATGCACCGTTTTCAAACACTCGTTCAGTGGCTGAACTTGTACTTGGCGAAATACTATTACTATTACGTGGTATTCCAGAGCGTAATGCAGCAGCGCACCGTGGCGGCTGGTTAAAAACAGCAACCGGCTCGTTTGAAGCGCGCGGTAAAACGCTCGGGATTATTGGTTACGGCCACATAGGTACACAGCTTGGTATTATGGCTGAAAACATAGGTATGAACGTAGAGTATTACGACATTGAAGATAAGCTCTCTTTAGGTAATGCAACACAAATTCATAACCTAACACAGCTTTTACAGCGCGCTGATATTATTAGTTTACACGTACCAGAAACACCGCAAACTAAAAACCTAATTGGCACAGCAGAACTTGCCGTAATGAAGCAAGGCTCAATACTAATTAACGCTTCACGCGGTACTGTAGTGGATATTGATGCACTTGCCGAAGCACTTAGCGAGAAAAAGCTAAGCGGCGCAGCTATTGATGTATTCCCCGTTGAGCCAAAATCTAACGAAGAAGAATTTGTATCGCCACTGCGTGAATTCGACAACGTTATTTTAACGCCGCACATTGGTGGCTCTACCCAAGAAGCGCAAGAAAACATTGGTATTGAAGTAGCCGGTAAATTAGCTAAATACTCAGATAATGGTTCAACTATTACAGCGGTTAACTTCCCTGAGGTTTCGCTTCCAGAGCTTGCTAACCGTAGCCGCTTATTGCACGTACACCACAACCGCCCTGGCGTACTTACACAAATTAACCAAGCGTTTGCCCAGCACGGTATTAACATTGCCGCTCAGTACTTACAAACTGATGAATCAATTGGTTATGTAGTTATTGACGTAGATACCGATCAGTCAGAAGTTGCACTTAAAGAGTTAAGCGCAGTAGAAGGTACAATTAGAGCGCGTATTCTTCACTAAAAGATGAAGTGTAAAAAATAATTAAATAAACACCGTGTTTAAAATAAATACGGTGTTTTTTATTTTAAAGCTAACTTAACTTTAAGCTCTCATTTCAACGCATTTACCTAGGTGCCCATTATAAACCTTGAGTAGCTCCTTGCTTAAACAGTTTCAAGTTTTCATAGCCACTTATACTTTCACAGCTGATGCTATCCTCGCATTTACCTCCTTTAATACGACTCGATACGGCGGTTCGCATACTAGGCATATTTTTTATATTAGTGATAAAATTACCCATTGTTTGCTTTTCTCTAACAACGGTTATACGCTCAATATCTTTATTTTCAGGCTCTCTTGGTAAATCAATGCCTAAAGCGGCAAGCTTTAGTTTTGCCCTTGGGTCTTTTATAGCCGCCTTTTTATAATGCTTAATTGCTTTTTCTTTATTGGATTGACCTAAAATTGCTGATTCATACACTTTAGCTAGTAAAAAATTTGCCCTCACATAGCCCTTATTTGCTGCCAGTTCTAGCTTTTCTTTTGCTTCTAAAGCATCATCTTTTGTCGGGTTATTAGTTAGCATATATGCTGCAATATAATAATTTGCTTTTGGTAACTTTTTAGCGGCATGTCGTAAGTTTGTAAAGCCAAGGCTTTTATTAACTTCACCACCTTGGCCTTCAATCATCATTATGCCAAGTTTAAACTGGCTATTAGGCAGCCCCCAACGAGCGGCTTCATAAAAGTACCTTCTTGCTTTTTTTAAATCTTGCTCTACACCATAACCATTATAATAAAAAGTGCCCAACATCTCTTGAGCAAGTGGGATCTGTTGACGTGAGTATCGCTTTAGTTTTTTAAACTCTTCCTTACATTTTTCTGAAGAGCATGACTCCACCTTGATATTGTGCTCAAAATTAGTTTTTGCTGATAAGGCAGGCGAAAGCGATAAGATTATTACTTGGGTAAGAATTAAAAATAAGCGCATAATTAGGTCCATTTCCGTATGTATAACTAATACACTAGCCAAACAGAGACTAAAAAACAAGCAGTTCAACCAATGAAAAAGCACTTAAAACAGATTATTATATTGCACAAAAAAGCGTGAGATATACCCACGCTCTAACAACTTCATTGTTTGCAGCCAACCATGTAGGTAACTACAAAGCTAAAACGACTTTACTCGCCTTTAACTTCTAAATTAACGAATTTAACTAGCTCTTCTGGCTGGCCAGCTAACATCATTATTTGCTGGTTAACTTCCATCATAGTTTTACCTTCAGGCAATTTTGCCGATATGCTTAATGAGTTTAAACCTTTGGCAAAATCAGTCAGCGCCTGTGCTATTTCTTCAGTTACGGGAGCTTGCTGTAACTGTTGCTGTAGCGTCATTTGCATTTGCTCAAGCGTCATACCTTGTTTTTCAAGCTCGCTCACAAATAGCTCTTTTAATTTGCCTTGGTTATTAAGTACTAAATTAATATTACGTGGCTCAAGCTTGCTCATAGCTTGCATAACTAAGGTTTGCTGTTGTAACTCTTGCTCGTACGTAAGTGGCGTGTCACCTGCTTCTTGCTGCGCTTTGCTTATAGCAAGGGATGCGTCCATTAATGCTTTAGTATTAGCAAGGCCTACATCCATATTAAAACTAGCAATATCTTTTGCATCTAGTTTTAAAACTACGTCACTGTCGCCAGATTGTTCATCGTAATCGAGCGATGAGCTTAAGTTGTAACTTGCAGAGGCAAGCATTTCGTTTGTATCAGCAGGTAGTTTTGCTACAAAGTCTTTATCGAACTGAAAGCTTTTTACTATAAACGATGTATGTGGCGATATTTTATCGGTTTCGTAACCGGTTACTTCAATACTTTGAATATGCGCTACGTTATCACCTTCAGGGCTAATTACTTCCATGTTAGTAATTTCAACACTTTGAGAAATAACACTTGCCGATAAACCCGCGTATTTAAATGTTGCACCGGTTTGATCGCTCACTAAAGCAAGCTGCTTGTCTACTTCGGTACGTACTTCTTGAGTTGCTACATAGTTTGCGTAGCTAACACCGCCTACGCCGGCTGCAACGATGGCTATGGCTATTACGAGTTTTTTCATGCTATTTCCTTATTCTGTTCTGTATATAAATTGTGTTTGCTCAAGAGTAACATTGCACAGCAGCCGCTGTAAGCGTTAATTAATTAAACTCAGTAACTCGTGCACGGTTTTTACTGGCGTAATTTTAGCCCCTAGTCCTTCCATCGATTTATGGTAATTACGAAACGGAATAAATATTTCAGTAAACCCATGCTGAGCCGCTTCTTTAACCCGTGGTACACCGCTGTCGATTGGGCGCACATCGCCGTTTAAACTAAGCTCTCCCATAATGCAGGTTGTACGCGGTACAACAAACTCGTTTAAGCTGCTTAAAAGCGCGGTTACTAACGCTAAATCAATACAGGTTTCGGTTTCATCGATTCGTAAGCCGCCCACAATATTAAAAAACGTATCGTGAAATATTTTAGTTTTGGTGTGTTTGCGTAAAATACCAGTGAGCATTTTTATTCGGTTCATGTTTAAACCCACGCACACACGCTGCGGAAATTCGGCTTCGGTTTCGGTGGTTAAACATTGAATTTCGAGCAATAAGTTACGGTTACCTTTTCGGATACACGTAATAGTAGAGCCTGGTGATTCAGTACTTGATCCCGATAAAAAAATCTCGCTGGGGTTATCAACACTTAGCATGCCGCGTTCGCACATTTTAAAAATGCCTACGGTATCAATATCACCAAAACGGTTTTTGTTAGCTCTAAGCGTACGTACCTGTCCATCATTCGTGTCAATGTGCAATAAGGCATCCACTATATGCACTAATGTTTGCGGCCCTGCAATTTCGTTATTTTTATTAACATGGGCAATAATAAACATAGTGACATCGTTTTGCTTACAATACTGAGTAAGCGCTTGTGCGGCACTTTTTACTTGCGAAGGCGAACCAGGGCTGCCATTTGCAGTGTCGGTTACAACCGCCTGAATAGAGTCGATAACAGCAAACTTAATTTTATTTTTATCAAGCTCTTCAATAATGGTTTCTACGCTAGTTTCAGAAAGTAAATAAAGCTCATCAGCGTTATAGTTAAGCTTTAAGCGGTTTACACGGTTTTTAAACTGCGACAACGACTCCTCAGCGGTACAATAAAGTGATGGCATACGCTGCGACATTCTGGCTACTAAATCAGATAATAGCGTTGTTTTACCTGCCCCTGGGTCGCCCGATATAATATTAACCGAGCCCGTGGTTACGCCGCCGCTTAGTACACGGTCAAGCTCGCCTATTTCTGTTAGCTGCTTTTCGGCCTCGGTGGTGGCTACATCATCAATTTTTTTAGAGCCGCCACCAATGCCACCTGCATAACCACCAACGGTTGCTCGCGCAGCGGCTTTTTTACTTTGCCCTGCAGAGGGTTTAAATTCTGCCAACGTGTTCCACGCACCACAGCGACACTGACCTTGCCAACGTTGGTAGTTCATACCACACTCTGTACAAACAAATTCTACTTTTGCCGCCTTAGCCATTTATAACCTTACCTACTATTCTTTAATTTAAAATGCATACATTTAGTTGTTTATTTTATCATGGGGAGAACGACATAGCAGCGCTACATTGCTAAAGCCACTCAAGGATCTATATTAGAAACAAACACATGTAATTTTCTCTTTTACTTTAAGTTAGGGCATACTTATTGCTTTTAAATACTTTAAAGTAACTTGCCAACAAATTGGCATTTAACACATAATAACAAGAGTTAAACTGTACTTACACGAAAAATCGTATCTATATTAATAACATAGCACGATGTTACGTTTATTGAATTTTTCAAATAAATGGACTTTACAGTATACCTACTTTTCAATTAGACGGTGACGATTTATAAATGGCTGAAGACATACTGCTCAAACACGAAGACCTCGTAAATGAGCTAAAAACCTATTTAGGTAACGCAAAGTTCGACCTAATTTTCAAATCTAAAACGGCAGGTTTAACAAAGCCTGAGCAGTTTTTAATGAAAATGGAAATGTCGCGCCTATCTCAGCCAGTTGCCCGTTTTGTTGACCTGCGAGGCTTAGTAACAGGCCAAGTTCGCCCGTATGAGCACAATGGTAAACAACACTTTATGGATGACACCGCCATAGAAGTATTTGAGGCAGCCTTAAAACAACACGGCGGCTATACTTTAGCGGTATACGAAGCGGTAATGAATACCGAAAACAACCATCGCGTATTACAAAAACAAGCACAAGAGCAAAGTGATACACAAGTTGAAAACGACACTCTGACTACCAGCGTAATAAAATTTGCCTCTTATGAAAGCCGCTCTGAGGAGCGAATGAACTACTCGATTAAAGTTAAAATTGAGTACAACGATAAGAAAAACATTGCCGCGAGTACCTCAGATATCTCTTTGAGTGGTTGTAAAATTAAGTTTCCTACCCGCCAAATTATAAAAAAAGGGCAGCTAATTGCCATGCGGCTAGTAGGGCTTGAGCAAGATTTTGAGCTAGGCCTTAAAAATGGCATTCAATATGAAGTAGTTGCAGTAGAAAACATATCTCGTGAATATAACCACATTCGTTTAAAGCGTACTTTTATAGAAAAAAATGAAGCATTCGATAATTTTTTAGATAGCTTTATAAACGGTAATAAACGCCGCTATAAAGTGAACCTAGATAACACCCTAGATGCTGTGGTTTCAAAGGGTTATGAGCAATATTATATTCCGCGCGTTACCTCTTTATACGTGTTTTTAAGTAAAAAAAGCGAACAAATTGTTCCTAGTTTAAGCCTAACAACTGAAAACAATATTTTTATTCAGCGCTATTTTACTGATGAACGAAAAGTGCCCTGCTTATATAGCATTTTAAATAATCAACGTATTAGCCAAATGCTTACCCAAGTAAACGCAGTAAAAGAAGATTACTTATATACGTTTACTCATGTTTCTGCAGGAAAAATTTATTACTACTCAGCCACGCGTACAGAGCTTAATAACAACCCTAAATTAAGAAACCTGTTTTTAGGGTTTGGTAGCCAAAAAGACAGCTGGCAATGCTTTAAGTTACAAGTTATGCCAAGCCACCCAGATGATTCGTTTATTCCATTATCGTTGCCTAATTCGGCGGGTAAAAACATAGAAAAGCTAAATAAGCCACCTTCTCCAAGAGTGGCAGGCCTTATAAAAGATGTAAAATACATTGCGGTTTTAACCGCCATTGGCAACAGTGAAGAACAAGCGCATTATAAGAAGCAGCCCTACGATAAGGCGTTAGTTAACCAGCTTAAACATTTTGGCCACGCTAAGCATAATAAGCCTCCTTATTTAGATATTGTGCCACTAGAGTATGTAAACTTACGCTCTCACAAACGTTACTTGTATAAAACACCTGCCGAGCTTACGTTTGAGGATAAGCAGTATCAGGCTCATACTCGGGATTTTTCGGTTATGGGTTTGCAATTAGAGTCAGCCTCGCCGGTTAGCTTTAAAAAAGGTGATATTGTTTTACTGTCTTTCCCCGATTTACAAAAAATAACTAAAAAGCATAATTTAAGTGAGCTTAAATACGAAGTGATGGCAATTAGTAAGTCGTTAACGACCATTAATTTAAAAGCCAACAGAGTTGCTGACTTACCACATGCAGGGGTTAACTTTTTTACCCAATTAATTCAAAGTAATAAAGATAAATTAAAAGTGTCTGAAGAAGCCCCTAAAATAGAAGGCCTTTCTACCGCACTGAGAAATATGGTGACCAAAAGTGTGTGCCAATTCCCGCTTTATTTACATAAAGAAGCAAACCACTTTATTCCAGGAGCCATAGGTTTTGGTTTATATGCCAGCCCAATTCACGTGATTTTACAAAATTTTGGCTTATTAAATAATAAAACTGACCTAAGCCATATTTTAACGCAGCAACAAATTATTGATGTGATCACTCCAAGCATTAAAGATCGTAGCCGACAAGACCCTCCTTTGCCGTTTACACTCGCAATTAATTTTGACCCTAAACAAGATAACATTGAAAAGGCTGTGACGAGCCAATGCGTACTAGGCGAAAACTATTCAAGCTTTAGTGAGCAAATTAGCGCAGGCGTTAAATCTGAGCTGGTATTTGTTATGCGCTTGTACTTATCGCGAACGGGTCGCCCGGATACAGACTACCTATCAAACGAACTTAAATATGTAAGCCAATATGCAATGCACAAAGCAAAAGACATAGAAGAAGCGCTGTGGGCAGTATCTGGGGTGGGTGATATTGTAGATATAACCGACGAAGCGCTTAGCCATTTAGAGTTAGATCAAAAGCAGGTCGCTCAAATGGGCCGCAGAAAGCTATTATGGTTAAACCGCTTGCGCTAAGCGGCTTAATACCAATCGACTTAAAAGTTTATAGCGTGCTAAATAAAGCGTTAGCGGCGTTATAAACTTCTCAAATAGAACAACTACATGTCGAAATTTATGCCTTGTTATCACGCTATTTATCTGTCGCTATAAATATCTAAATAACTTAACCCGATTGGTATAACTTATTTTGGTGGTTATTCTCAGGTTACTTCTTTAAGGGAATAGCCAACATATACAACAATTGCAGTAACGAGCCCTGACATATAGCCGCTTGAGCTTGCTCCACCACTTTTGGTTTACCATGTACGGCAACACCTAACCCTGCTTTTTCCATCATGAGCAAATCGTTTGCACCATCGCCAATGGCTACCGTTTGCGTATTTGCTAAGCCCAGCTTTTGCTGCAGTGTTTCTAAAACAACCGCTTTTTGCTGCGCATCAACAATGGCACCAGAGACTTTTCCTGTGAGTTTATTGTTTGCAAATTCAAGCACATTAGCGTGTACTTCATCTAAATTAATCAGCTGCTGCACACGCTCGGCAAAGGGTACAAACCCACCTGATGCTATAGCAAGATACCAATTATGCTGCTTTAAAATTTGGCATAACGCTTTAATACCTGGCATTAATGGTAAGGTGTTTTTTAAGTCTTCAATTAAGCTTTGCTCTATGCCGGCTAACTTTGCTACACGCTGATTTAAACTTTCGCTAAAATCTAGTTTGCCCGCCATTGCAAGCGCGGTCACCGAAGCCACATCGTCATATACATCTGCTAAACGTGCAATTTCATCAATACACTCTATGGTGATGGCGGTAGAGTCCATATCCATAACCAGCAGCCCTGGCTCATATAGGTTGGGTGGCGTTGTAACTTGCACTAGCTGAAAATCAAGCGTGTTTGCAAACTCTCTTAGCGCAAGCGGGTTAATTTTTTGCTCTGCCTCTGGGCTATAAAAACACAGAGCTGGGGCTAACCCTAAGTCGGGCTGATATTGACATACAGCGGTTACTTTAAGCGCGTGCGTTTTTAAAAAGTCGATAATACTCGTTACATGCTTTAGTTCAAAATCGCCCGCAAACGCAATACTAAATAACCCAACGGTTTTATCTGGTATTGTTTGAGCAGGAGTAAAACTCCCTTCTTTGTAATCAAACCATGTGTTTAGCGTTAAAGAATGTAATGCTTGCTCAGCAGCTGGCTGTGCCATGTTCATTTGCGACATGGGTTCTCCGTGTTTGTTATTTATTTTTCTAATTTGGCGTATCAATTAGGGTATTCATAACGCTAAATTCGCCATCGGGGTAGATTTAAGGTTATAGTTAGCGTAGTTGTAACATCAAATCAAAATGCTGTCAGTAGCATATACGGTGACTATGAAAAATAACCATATAAAAAGCCCTTTGTCTGCATCACAAAGAAAGCGAATCGTTCGCTTGTTATTGGCTGCGGGCTGTTTTGTATTACTGAGTTTTGTAGGTGTTAACAGTAGCTTTGAAAGCCACCAACTACTTTATAATAGTGCCGATAATACTGCCAAAAGCTTAACCTCATTTATGGCACTTAATGCTAAAGAGCCATTGCTTGCTAAAAATAAGCCACAGCTTAGAGCTTTGTGTAATGATATAAGCAAAGACGAGTTTGTACTTTCAGCCACAATTTACGATCAGCAAGGCGTACTTATAGCCAGCAGCGATCACTGGCAATCGCACCACATATTTGGCCAATTGCCAGAGTCTACCCCAGGAATTAGTAAACTAAAAACCCCATTTGTTGAGCCTGTTGTAAGCGACATAGATAAGCCTTTAGGCTTTGTATCTATTACTTATTTAACCCGCGCGGCGATATCTGACAGCCATAATCACTTTCATGATTTAGGCAGGCAAGTTTTATTAATGCTAGTAATAGCCTGTATTTTTACATGGCAGCTAGGGCGAGGCCTAAAACGTTGGCAGGTAAATCGCTATATGCAAAAAACCTCAGAGCAAGAGTCGTAAAGCTGCTGAGCAAGCTCGGCTTTATTGCTATTTGGCTTTAAGCTACATAAAACTTCAAATACAGCAGGAATATGCGCAGGGGTGTTAATTTCTCCCTGATGGCCACTTAATGGCATTGAGGGCGCATCCGTCTCAAGTACTAAATGCTGCGGTTCTATTTGAGCAATTACATCACGGGTTTTAGCTGCCCGTGCATAGGTAATAACGCCACCTACGCCTAATTTAAAACCCTGTTTAATATAATACTGTGCTTGTTGCATAGAGCCTGAGTATGCATGTATCACGCCGCCATATTTTGGCTTGCAGCGCTTAAATGCATGCGCAATTAAATCATGGCTTTGTCTGTGATGCACAATAAGCGGCAGCTTGAGCTCATTAGCAAGGGTAATGTGTTGCTCAAATAGGCTGGTTTGTTTTTCAAGGTCACCAATACTTCTATCAAGCCCGCACTCCCCTATTGCCACTAGCTGCTTTTTATTGGTTTTTGCAAAATCGAATAACTGCGCTAAGTGAGCATCTTTATGCTCATCTAAAAAGTAAGGATGAAGCCCTGCGGCAATATGTACTTGTGGGTATTTAGCTTTAAATTCAATTAGCTGCTGAGATTGCGCCAAGCTAATACCTGGCACAACAAAGCGCTCAACACCTTTAGCCATACACTCTTTTATGAGTGATCCGCGGTTTGCGTCAAACTCAGTAAAATCGAGGTGGCAGTGGGAATCTATAAACTTCACAGCGTAAACCGGTTAAGGGTTTAAACGTGTTATTTGCCAGCTATTATCGGTTTGGCGCTGATATATAAAGCGGTCGTGTAAACGGTGTGCGCCGCCTTGCCAAAACTCTATTTTAGAAGGGACTACGCAGTAACCGCCCCAAAAATCAGGCAATGGAATTTCACCATTAGCAAATTTACTCTTCATATTGGCAAAGGTTTTCATAAGCACTTTACGCGATGAGACTGGCCTGCTTTGCGCTGAGGCCCATGCTGCTAATTGGCTTTCTTTAGGGCGCGATAAAAAATATTTAGCGACTGCAGCCGTCGGTAATGGTTTTGCCTCGCCGTATACAATCACTTGGCGCTCCATATGGTGCCACGGAAAGTGCAGCGATATTTTGTTATTGCCTTTTAGCTCTTGCGCTTTACGTGAGCCGGTATTAGTAAAAAATACAAACCCGTTATCATCTAAATGTTTTAGCAATACAATACGCTGTGAAGGTTGCCCGGTTTCATCAACCGTTGCCACAACCATGGCCGTTGGGTCTGGAATATTACTGCCCACAGCATGCTCAAGCCAGGTTTCAAATTGTTTGAATGGATCATCTTGCAAGTTATCTTCGCTTAGCGCGTCTTGCAGATATTCACGGCGGATGTCTTCGAGTTTCATAAACAAATCCTTCTCTGTTTATTAAAGCGTATGTGGGTAAGTTAAGGTCAGGTTGTTAATCGTTATAAGAGCAAAAATAAAAATGTTTTGTTTAATGTTAGTTTAGTGTTGGGTTTCGTTTCACTCTACCCAACCTACGGTGCTATCAGCTATCTGATCTGACCCCGATAAAGTAGACACGGGGTTTTAATTCATTGATTCATATTGTATGGGGCTAACATTTCCAATCGTCCCATCCATTCGCACTGAGTTGTAGTAATTCTCAATATAAAAACGACTTTGTATTGTCATTTCGCTACGACTCAGTTCATTTAGATTACTCATCCATTCTTTTTTGTACTGAGCAAAAAAACTTTCTGAACAG
>NZ_JAQREZ010000069.1:0-18307 GCF_028598715.1 Pseudoalteromonas sp. GABNS16E | reverse complement strand
CCGACGACATTACTTGCTTCATCCTATGTATTAACTCGCTCTAATTCGAGCTAAAGTAATTATGGCTTAAAAAGTTAGGCAGGGATCAGTGCGTTTAACTTGACAGTGGGAGTCATACCAACGCCTGTAGTTGTGGCTGAGGCTTCATTTCCAGCTGCGTCAGTGGCTGTGGCCGTTATTGTAAACTCCCCCTCAGCAATTGCAGTCGTTGCACCTACTTGCCAAGAACCATCTTCTGCAACAACTGCCGTTAAAGTTTGCGAGTCACCATTAGAGTCTGTTACTGATACAGTGATCAAGCTACCTGGCTCTACATCAGTTGTGGTACCACTAAATACAGGTGTTGAATCGTTAGAGTCAGTAAAGTCATTTACACTAATAGTTGGAGCGGTTAAATCTATAGTGCCAGTTTGTGCGTCTTGCGCGCTATTACCAGCACTATCACTTACATTTGCCACCACACTAAACTCACCCTCAGCTAATGCTTGTGGGACATCTATACTCCATGTGCCATCACCATTTATAGCAGTGACAAATTGCTGCTCAGCGCCAGCATCATCAGTCACAATCACTGTAACCACACTACCCGCTGCTAAACCTTGAGTAGAGCCGCTTATAGTAGGCGTTGTATCGTTTGTATCGTTTGTATCACCAATATTATCTATAGTTACGCTAGGTGCGGTTAAATCTATGGTGCCAGTAACCGTTGCAGTACTGCTATTACCTGCTTCGTCACTTACACTTGCAGTAACTGTAAAGTCACCTTCGCTAAGCTCATTAAGTATATCGGCGCTATAGCTTCCATCAGCATTAGTAACCGCTGTAATAGTTTGTTGATTACCGTCACTATCGGTTATTAATAAGGTAACCTCAGTACCTTGGGGTACATCTACTACGCTACCTGTCACACTCGGTGTTGTATCGTTTGTATCTGTAATTGGGTTAATAGTAATCGCAGGATCAGTTAAATCTATTTCCCCTACTTCAGTAGCAGAGGCTGTATTGCCAGCAGCATCGGTTACTGTTGCAACCACCGTAAATTGACCCTCTACCAACTCATCGGTTGCTTCGATTGACCACGACCCATCAGCATTTGTGGTTACTTGCACAGTTTCTGTTGCGCCATCGCTGCCTGTAAAGGTAACAGTAACAACCGCACCTGCGTCAACATCTTGCGTAGTACCACTAATTGTTGGAGTGGTATCATTAGTATCAATAATAAAATTAATACTTACGGTTAAATCTACATTACCGACCGTACTTGCTTGTGCCTCATTACCCGCATCGTCTATAACGGCTGCAACTACGGTAAAATCCCCTTCAGGCAGAGGCTCTGTAACTTGAGCGCTCCAAGAACCATCTTCTTGAGTGACCGCTAAAAGATTAAAAGTACTGCCATCACTTGAGGTAATCGTTAGGGTTATAGTGGTACCAGCAGGCACGTTACCGGTATTACCGCTTAAAAATGGCGTGGTATCGTTTGTATCTGCAATAGAGTCAATTTGAATGGAAATAGGGGCAAATGTAACTTCACCACTTGTTTGCGCGGATGCTTCGTTACCCGCAGGGTCACTCACTGTCGCGGTAACACTAAACTCTCCGCCAGGAATAGCGTTGGGTGATTCAACACTCCACGTGCCATCAGCCTCAAGTGTCGTTGTTAAGGTTTGTATATTACCGTCGCTATCGGTTACTAAAACAGTAATTACAGAGCCCTCTGGTGCCCCTTCAACACGGCCAACAAAAGTAGGCGTTGTGTCATTAGTATCTGCAATGGCCGTAACCGTTATCTCAGGGCTAGTTAAATCAACTAACCCTTGCTCTACAGCTTGTGCTTCATTACCTGCAGTGTCGGTCACAGTTGCATTAACTTCAAACTCACCTTGTGCTAAAGGTGTAGAAACACTTACAGACCAGCTGCCATCATCATTTGTTTGCGTTAACAGCGTTTGAACTTGCCCATTAATATCGGTAATAACCACGGTAATTACCGAGCCTGCTGGCACATCTTGCGCAGAGCCAGTAATAATTGGGGTTGTATCTTGCGCAGAGCCAGTAATAATTGGGGTTGTATCTTGCGTATCGGCAATCGCATTAATTTCTACAATTGGCGCCGTTAAGTCAATAACTCCAGCATCACTTGCAAGTGCTTGGTTGCCTACGCTATCACTCACCTGCGCATCAACAGTAAAATCACCTTCTGGTAGTGCCACACCCACATCAACAGCCCAACTACCATCTTCACCGGTAATGGCTGTAAAAAGCTGCACTTCGCCTGCACTGTCGGTTACTGTGATTGTTACTTCAGTACCTTGTGGCACACCGGTTGTAGTACCACTTAATGGCGGCGTAGCATTATTAGTTTCACCCGCTACTGTAACTGTAATTTCTGGAGCGGTTAAATCAATACTCGCAACTGCTTGGTCAATTGCTTGGTTACCAGCGGCATCAACTGCTACTGCGTTAACATTAAACTCCCCTTCTGCTAAAGGCGATGTAGTGGTAATACTCCAATTACCTTGTGCATCAACTTGTGTAACAATTGTTTGTTGTGTGCCTGTGCTATCGGTAAGAGTTACAGAGACGTTGTCGCCAGTATTCAAACCCGCTACCGACCCCGTAACCGTTACTGTTTGAGATGCAGAGTCTGCAACAGGGTCAATATTAATTACTGGCGCTGTGGTGTCTATTTCAATAGAAATAGCATCGTTAAACGCATTACCATCTGGGTCGGTGGCTTATACAACTACGCTCACGGGTCCATCGGCTATCGGGTTAGGTAGTGTAATTTCAAACGTGCCATCTGGGCCAATAACCGCGCTTACTACTTGAGAGTTACCATTTTCATCTGTCACAGTAATATTTACTGTTTCACCCACTAAGTTTTCACTTGTACCACTAATTGTTGGCTGAGATGAATTAGTTAAACCTACTTCATTTAATGATATAGACGCAGTGCCATCATCAGGAACTACCCCATCAGAGGTGTCGCGAATATTTAGCGCCTCTGTAGAATCAGGATCAAAGCTTGAATCAAATGCAACGCTATTAGGGTTAGCTCCCTCCGCAATACGTGTAAGCTGAACAAATGAGCTTCCTCCACCAGAGCCCGCACCACCAGCACCACCTGCGGCCGTTGCTTCTAAATTATCTAAAATATCACCATCGCCCTCTAAGGCATCTAAAAAGTCAGTAACATCAGAATTAGCCGCCGTTTGGCCATCGTTATTATCAGTTTGTTCTAAGCTTGCAATGGCCGCATCTAGGCTTTCGTCAAACACGGTGGTTTCGCTGCTATCGCGGGTTTCTTGTGCTAATAAATCAGGGGTGATCTTTACGTTTTGATTAGCAGGAATCGACAGTGTTTCTCCTTGCACATCAATTGTTAGCGATGAATTATCGGCGGTAACCACTGAATCGCCCACAGTAATAGTATCGCCCACTTCAAGTGGCTTAATTGTGCCATCTTCTAAAACAACACCAGCAGACCCTTTTAAGTCTATTACTAATAATTGATTAGATTCCATTTTACTTACCTCAAACATAAGAATTAAAAAATATTAATTAAAATGTAGAACAGCAAAACGCATTAGATACTGTACTCAAGTACAGTTTTTAAAAAAACATTAAAAATAAAAAAGTGGTAGATAATAAATTTTATGCTAGCCAAAACGATTATTTGCGAAATATGCATTTATTGACTAAACCATATGGTAGGTATTGATAGCCCAAGTAACCCTAAGAGGAAGAAATGATTACAAAAAATACTTTACTAAAGCAAAAAGGAAAGCTGCTTATAGGTTTAACGCTAAGTGCGCTTGGCGCAACTAACGTGGTAAAAGCCAATGACAGCTCTGTGGCGCCGCTTACATACGTCACCAGTAAAGCAATTGAAAATAATCCAGAGGTACAACAAGCATGACATACATTTAAATCCTCAATTTATGGCGTAGATGCAGCCCGCTCAGGCTACTTACCTAGCGTTGATGTATCTGCCAGCGCAGGTTATGAGCGCCGAAACTACGGTATAGAAGACGAATACAACCGCAACACTGCAGAGCTTAGTGTTACTCAAATGCTTTACGACGGGTTTAGAACATCTAACACCGTTGAAAGGTTTGAGCGTATTCAGCTCATTCGGTATTTTGAATTACTCTCACAAACAGAGCAAACTGCATTAGATGCATCTATTGCATTTTTAGATGTGCAAAAATTTAAAGAACTTGTGACACTCGCTGAAGAAAACCTGCAAGAACACGAGTCTGTATACCAACAAATTGAACAAAGTGTAGGAGCCGGTGTTGCCCGAGCAGCAGATCTAGAGCAAATTAGCGGGCGCTTATCGCTAGCGCAATCTAATGTGCTAACCGAGTACGCTAACCTGCACGATGTAACCGCGCGTTATTTAAGAGTTGTTGGCGAGCTACCCGTTAATGATATAAAACAAGCCAAATTAGATGAGCAAAACGTGCCCATTTCTATTAACCAAGCGCTTGATATAGCCTATAAAAACAGCCCTGCTTTTTACGCATCGCTTTATAATATAGAGGCGCAAGAAGCCAATGCTCAGGCACAAAAGGCAGCGTTTCATCCAAACGTAGACTTATCTGCCCGTTACGGCACACAAGACAGAGACGAGCTAGGTTTAAACGAAACAAGAACCGAAGCACGGGTAGGTATAGACATAACCTATAACCTGTACAACGGGGGCCTAGATAGCGCCAACCTTGAACAAGCATACCAAGATGTAAATATTGCCAAGTATCAACGCGATCAAGCTTGTGTCGATATTCGTCAAAGCCTACAAATTGCCTATCATAATGTGAACAATATAGAGCAAAAGCTACCCACGCTTGAAAGCTATAAAAACTCGTCAAACAGAGTAAAAATAGCCTACCGAGACCAATTTGATATTGGCCAACGCACCTTGCTTGATGTACTTGACGCTGAAAACGAAGCGTTTCAATCTAACCGCTCGTACATTGTTGCTCAATACGATAGACAAACAGCCATTTTAACTATGCTTAACGAAATGGGTAAACTATTGCCAGCTCTAAATGTTATGTCTGACAAGTACCCAACATTAACAGAGTTAACAGATGACCCAATCGTGCATAACGCACAAAATATATGCCCAAGTTACGATGTAGCTGCCACCTTTAAGCGCAAAGCTTTTTTACAAAAAAAAGCCAAGCAAGATAACGCCTACATGAGCGTTACAGCAATGCCTAGGTATTTAGAAATGCCACCAGAGACCCCTAACGCATCGAGTTTTGCAGATGACGATAACGACGGCGTACCTAACGAGCAAGACACCTGCCCAAGCACGCCAGCGGGAACAAATGTAGACCTATCTGGGTGTACTTTGTATGACCAAGCGACCGACTCAGTTGAAATAGGCATTCCCTTTTCAGCCGACTCAAGCCAAGTGCGCCCAGAGTACTTGCAAGAGGTAAAAAAGCTCGCGGAGTTTTTAAAAAATAACCCTGACAAAAAGGTAGAGATCCAAGGTCACGCCTCATTAGATGGCGATAGAAAATACAACCGTAAACTTTCAGAGCAACGCGCCTTTGCCGTAGCACAATTACTTATTGAGCAATTTGGTATAGCGCCTAATCGTGTTCAATCATTTGGTTATGGTATTGATCAGCCACGCGTTAATGAAATTTCGGTACGTGCTAATGCGGCAAACCGCCGTATTGAGGCGGTTATTACCGATAGTTAAGAGGTGCTTAAAACAAATAAATTTAAAATGTTTTACATAACATTGGATGATATATGGAATTAAATGATGTACTTGATCATGGCGGCGCACTGGTAGATTGCCTTGCAGTATTGTGCCGTTTTCATGATAAAGATTTTTCAAGGGAGGCCTTATTAAATGGCCTCCCACTAACAGATGGAAACTTAACGCCTTCAGGTTTTGCACGTGCTGCAAAACGTGTGGGCTTTAAATCAAAAGTTGTAAATAAGCCTCTTAATCAAATTAATACTGCTTTATTACCGGCCATTATTATTTTAAATAATAACCAAGCGTGCGTGGTAACCGCTATTGATAACCAAAAACAAACAGCGCAAGTTACTTACCCCGAGCTAACCGAGTCTGTTGTAGAAGAAGACCTAGAACAGTTAATTGAAAAATCAACAGGTTTAATTATTTATGCTCATCCAGAGTTTATGTTTGATGAGCGCTCCCCGGTGCTAGAAAAGCTCTCTAAAGACGGCTGGTTTTGGGGCGTAATAAAAGAATGCCGCGCACTGTACAAAGACGTCATAATCTCCGCCATTGCATTAGGCGTTTTGTCTGTTGCCATGCCTTTATTTGTAATGAATGTATATGACCGAGTAGTTCCAAATCATGCAACAGAAACCCTCTGGGTTTTAGCCATCGGTATTTTAATAGCCCTGACCGCCGACTTTGTACTGCGCTTAGTACTGCGCTTAGTACGCAGCTACTTTGTAGAGCTTGCGGCAAGTCGTATAGATGTAAAAGTGTCTGCGGTTATTATGGAGCGCGTACTTGGTATGAAGCTTAAAAATAGGCCCTCATCAGCGGGGTCATTTGCGAGTAACATACAATCGTTTGAAGCCGTACGTAACTTTTTTAGCTCAATAACCTTGGTCGCGCTGGTTGATTTACCCTTTGTTGCTATATACCTAATTGTTATTGCAATAATAGGTGTACCGCTAAGCCTACCCATTATCGCAGGTGCCCTAATACTTTTAAGTTATGGCATAGCAGCCCACAGAAAACTTGAAGCGCTGTCAGAGCAAACCATGAAAGCAAGCTCAATGCGCAACTCCATACTTGTAGAAATATTAACCAATATTGAAGATGTAAAAAGTTTTCACAGCGAATGCAAAACCCAATCAACATGGGAAAAATCAACTATTTATATTGCTCAGGTTAATGCGCAAAGTCGCTTAATCTCAAGCTCAATCTCTAATAGCGCAGCGTGGATACAACAATGTGTTGGCGTGATCATTATGATCATCGGTGTTCATTTAGTTATTGAAGGCGAGCTAACGCAAGGGGGATTAATAGCCGCTTACTTACTTTCATCGCGGGCAATGGGGCCGCTTGGGCAATGCGCCGCCGTACTTGCGCAATATCATCATGCTGCCATTGCTATGCAATCGCTTAACGAAATAATGGAAAAAGACGTTGAGCGCCCGCCAAATAAACATTGGTTAAGCCACCCCGTATTAAACGGCGAAATAGAATTTAAAGACGTATGCTTTAAGTATGAAGACGACGCGGCCGATGCGCTTAGTAATATTAGCTTTAAAATAAAAGCGGGCGAAAAAGTGGCTATTTTGGGGCGCAATGGTTCGGGTAAAAGCACCCTCGAAAAACTTATTTTAGGCCTTTACGACCCAACCGCAGGCTCCGTAATGGTCGATAACAACAATATACAACAAATAGACCCCGCAGAACTTCGTCATAACATAGGGTACGTACCACAAAATATAGCGTTGTTTTTTGGTAGCTTAAAAGACAATCTCACTATTAGCGCATGGCATGCTAAAGATGAGCAAATAATTAGCGCATGCGAAAAAAGCCAGTTATTCGAGTTAATCAACTCTCACCCCGATGGGTTTGATCTACAAGTTGGTGAGCAAGGTCGCTTGCTATCTGGCGGCCAAAAACAAGCAATTGGTATAGCGCGTGCACTTATAAACGACCCCCCTATTATGCTGTTAGATGAGCCTACCTCATCGCTTGATCACAATAGTGAAAATAAAATTATTCAAAATTTAAAAGCCGCCACCCAAGACAAAACCCTAATTGTAGTTACTCACCGCTCGTCTTTACTTTCGTTGGTTGATCGCATCATCGTGATCGATAACGGAAAAATAGTTGCCGATGGGCCTAAACAAAAAGTAATTGCCGCACTGAATAACCAAACAGTGGAGCAAGCATCATGAGTGACAATAAAAAGCCACTAGAGCAGCGCTCTTTTGAATCGGTAAGTAAAGCGATAGAAGCACGTAAAAAAGGTAAGCCTTCAATCTTTAATCGCTTATTTAAAGGCTGGCTTTCGCCTTCTGAATCACAAGATTGGGTAGTCGATGCGCAGTGGGAAAAAATGCAGCAAGAGCCTGCCAGCGCACGTTTTTTGTTATACCTCATTTGTATTGCATTTATTTTGCTTATAATTTGGGCAGGCTTTGCGCCACTGGATGAGGTAGCCCGTGGTGAAGGACGCGTTATCCCATCAAATAAGTTACAGTTAGTGCAATCTTACGATGGCGGTATGGTAGAAAAAATAAACATTCGAGAAGGGCAAATTGTTGAAGAAGGTGACGTATTAATAAAAATCGACCCTACTCGGTTTATTTCAAGCTTTAGAGAAAACCAATCTAAAGTGCAATCACTCACTGCAAAAGTAGCCAGGTTACAAGCCCTTACCAGAAAAGAAGATCTCGTTTTTCCTGATGAGCTTGTTAAGCAAGTACCCGAGGCGGTCGCCCACGAGCGCTCAATATATTTAAGTAATCGCCAAGAATTAGAGCAGCAAGTGGCAATTCATAAACGCCAGCTAGAACAACGCAGACAAGATCACATTGAAGCAAAAGCCGCTTTGCAAGAACACACTAGCGCTCTAAGGCTAAGTAATCGTGAGCTGCCAGTAACACGCCCACTGTTAAGAACCGGTGCTGTATCTGATATAGACATCATCAGGTTAGAACGTGAAATAGTTGATTTAAACGGCGAAATAAACCGCACTAAAGCAGTGATTAACCGGAGCTTATCGGCTATCAACGAAGCTAAAAACAAAGTAACAGAAGTCGAACTTGCGATGATCAACCGCTGGAACAACGAACTTTCGGAGGCATTGCTGCGTTTAGAGTCGATAAAAGAAACCGAATCAGGGCTTGCCGACAAAGTGGCCCAAACTGAGATCAAATCACCGGTTAAAGGCACGGTACAACGTTTATTGGTTAATACCGTAGGCGGCATTTTACAACCCGGCAGTGACGTTTTAGAAATAGTCCCTTTAGACGATCAACTTATTGTTGAGGCAAAAATACCGCCGAAAGATATTGCCTTTTTACGCCCAGGGCAGCCCGCCATGATTAAATTTAGCGCCTATGATTTTGCGGTATACGGCGGACTAGAAGCCGAGGTACTGCATATAAGTGCAGATACAATTACCGACGACAGAGAAAATACTTTTTATTTAGTGCAATTAAAAACCACTAAAAATAACTTTTCAGAAGAGTTGACTATAATTCCAGGAATGACCACACAAGTGGATATTATTACTGGTAAAAAAACCGTCTTGGAATATTTACTTAAACCCGTACTCAGAGCTACATCGCAAGCAATGACAGAACGCTAAACTGAATTTATTGGAGTAAATTAATGCGTCAAAGTATATTTATTACACAACCCGAACTTGAATCGAGCCACTGGCGAAGTGCGTTTGCAGGTTGTGTAATATGCACCAAAGAACCAAAACAAATTAATGCATCAAGTATTATATGGGTTCTGGCGGGCACTTCGGGATGGCTTGAACTGGTAAAAAAATATGCCCAAAAACGCTTACCGGTTATCGTAATGACCACAAATCTAGAAATAGAGGAACTTAGAGCAGCCCTGCAAGCGGGCGCAAGAGGCTATGTAGAAGCACTTGCATCTAAAGTAATATTACAACAAGTACTTGAGACTATTTGCTCAGGCGGCCTGTGGTTACCTGGGCAACTGCTATCTAATATTGTTGGGGCACTAAGTCAGCAGCAAATAAATTACACCCAAGCCTGCGACATTCAAAGCTTAACTAAACGCGAACGCCAAGTTGTTGATATAGTTATAACAGGGGCAACCAATAAACAAGCCGCTGGGTCACTTAATATTACAGAGCGGACAATTAAAGAGCACATGAGCTCAATTTTCACTAAGTTAAAAGTGCGCGATCGTATACAGCTTATGTTAGCAGTTAAAGGTAACTAACCTAGGCTAGAATAACAAAACCTTCGCCAGTTATAGTTAAACTTAATAAACAACGGCTTATAGGTTAAATACTGAATTGCATTTACCTATTCGCCGCCATTATTAAACCACTCCCCTTTAATTAAATAGTCGCTTTACGACTCTTTAATAACTCCATCAAAGCCAAGATTAACCAGTGTATCTATATCGTCTTGGCTTGTTACGCCCTGCGCGACCACTTTAATACCAATAGAGTGCGCTAATGTGCAAACACCGCGTAAGAAGGTTTGATTGTCTTGGCTGTAACTAATGTTATGCCCGTAAATGCTGTCTATTTTAAGCATTTCTAAGCCAAATTCTTGAATGTTCTTAATCTTAGTAAATTCAGGCCCCACACGTTTAAGTGCCACTTTAGCGCCCATACAACGCACCTGCTCACAAAATTCCTTAAATATATCCTTTTCGTTTACGACAATGTTTTCGCGTATATCAAAACAGATATTTTTTGCCAAATCAGGAAAGGCAGATACATAGGTTAATACCGAGGCAAGCGCGGTATCATCCATTAATGTTTGCGCCGAAAGCTCTACAGCAATCAATTCATTTGGCGGCGCTTCACCGTACTGTTTAACAATTTGCTTGATTAAACTCCAATCCAAACGTGCTAATAGGTTTAAGCGATTAGCCCATTGATAGTAGCAGCTTGATTTATAATGTTGGCCGCCAAATTCTAAACTTAAACTAAGCTGATGCTGCAACAAGGTGTCGTTAAAACCCATAACCTCTAAACAATTTAACTGTATAGTTTTTTGCTCAAGTGCATCCTCAATAGCCTTTTGCCAGCCAGTAGAGTCATCAAAAATTTCACTCTTTTGTTTATTATCAATGACTTTTGCTTGCACCCCAGGTTTGTTACCTGCTGTTTTTAATAAACCATCTACACGGCGTAATAAATCAAAGCGGGTGTCGTTTTTCTCTATGTAGGTACAACTGTGTACAATGGCCAAATCAATATTTTTGTATTCATCAACAATCGATTTATGCAATGCGGTTATTTGCTCGCTAAGCGCTTGAGTATCATCAGTATCGCTAAACAACACAGTAAAGTCGGTATGTGATATACGCGCAATATAGTTTTCTGAAAAGTGCGCCTGATTCGACTCTAAAAACTGTGTTAACACCTGAGAAAAACGGCGTAAAAAGTTAACCATTTCTACACGGCTAATCGATTCACTTATTTTATCTAAATTAACCACCCTAAATAAAAACAAAACACCATGGGCATGATCTTTCACTTTTTGTAAATGAGCCTCTAATGTGGCACTAAAATACTCTCGATTGGCAAGCCCTGTTAGCTCATCGTGCTGGGCTTTAAAACGCAACTCCTCTAAGCGTTTATTATCTTCTTTTATAATGCGACTAAACCGTGTCGATAATAAATTCATCGACTGCACAAGGCGAGCAAACTCAAAGGTTTTTGGCACTTTTGATTTAATAAAACGCTTATCGCCAAAGGCGTTTGCTTGGTACACCACATCATCAAGTGGCGTTAAAATTCTACGTAATAAATACGCACTTATGGCACAGGCAAAAAAGGCCACCACTAAAAAGCTAAAAAACAGTTTAAGGGCGCTTTCCCACAATGCTTGCTCAGCATATTGGCTGTGGCTTTCAACAAATAAAGTGCCAAATTGCTGCCAACCGTTGTTAACCTGCCCTACACCTGGCTGTACATTAAGCCCATATACCGCTCTAAACCAAGCTGGTGCGGTATTTTCTAACGTGTCGGTAAATACGCGCTTTACAATAACCTCACCATTTGGGTCTTGCAGTTCTATGCGTTTGTAGTGACCGGTATCAAAAGTGGCCGACACTAACAGCTCAAGCTCTACAGGGTCTTTTTCAAGCTGACTAATCATCAGCGCTAAAGAGCTGGCATTATCAACATTTTTTAAATACAGCTGCGTAGAAAAATAGTTTCTAGCAGAGTTAGTACTTATTAACACGCTACTTATAAAGCCAACAAAAATCACCACCAGCAAGGTGATCCACACCTCTTGCCTAAGAGTGATTTTTCTTTTTTTGAAAAACTTAAATAAGGAAAATGACGCCATTACCACATAATCCCTTCTTGTGATGTCTGCTCCAAAATTTTACGCCAACGCGATAGCCTTGCTGTCGGGCTGGCTACACTTTTAGTCGAGTTATTTGCCCATAAACCTTGGCTGTTAAAACTAAATACCGGGCTTAAATCAACGCGTTTTGCTGCAGGTAACACTTTTGTTATTAAACTATCTAAAATAAGCGGCTGAGCATTAGGCGTAGCAAAGTAGCCTAATACCATGTGTGCTTGTGTTTTGTTTGTACCAGCAAGCTTAGCTTTTACATATATAAGCCTAAGCTTGTCGTCGCTTACGCCTAAGGCGCGTAAACTAATGTATTTAGCAATGGCATAATCTTCACAATCACCTAAACCACGGCCAAGAGTTTCTAATGGCGTAGCCCAATAGTCGTTTTGCTTCCAAAGCTGTATATCGGTTTGGTATCGAAGATTGCGTGCAAAAAAGTCGTTAACAATTAAAATTTGTTGTTGTTCTGGTTTATTTTGGGTGCGCACCAACATAGTTTGCCAATTACGCGCCACAGTGACTCGCGCAGGGCCATATTTTTGCCCCATTAATTCTATAAAGGTATTAAATTGAATAGTTAAACGGCTCGCAACACGCCGCTTGAAAGTAAAAAAAATAGCAGTAAATAGCGCAAATTGCTTTTGCACCAAAAAAATAGCTTATTTGAGGAAAGAGTGGGTCTAAGTGTCATTCACAGCCCAAAAAAAGAAAAATTAAAAACATATACCAAACGCTACACTACTTGTTCAAATATTATTCGTAACAACAGCATAGCACTCAATATAAAAGGATGAGATATTTTGTATGTGTTTTTTTACTAGATTTAAATTTTAACTCGGCCATTTCAACATTGCTTAATACATTAACTAACATATTGAATCATCGTTGTATTTAAAGCTGATTTATCAAACCCTAGATTTACAGAAAAACGCTCCCGTAAATAGCAAAGTTATGTATTGCTGTACGAGTATATTCCACGCGCTTAACGCTAAAACCAGCCGTTAAAATAGCAGCTTAATGTAGCTTTACTATTTAAAGTACTGGCCAGTTACTTAGTAGTAGGTCACTTTTTTAACTTCACGCGGCTTAATTTCACCTATGTATAAGTCGTGCACGCGCTTCATGTTTAGCTCAAGCTCGGTAACGTATACATCGTCAACTGAGTAAGTTTTAATAATTTGCGCACCTTTAATTATGCCCTGCACTTTACTTTCCATGTAATCGTTTTGAGCAATAGCACCTGCTACAGACGTGCCTGCTGTAATTTTTTGCCCATAAACTTGCTCTGTCAGTTCACGGTACGCCTCAAGCTTAGAGGCCTTAATTGCCATTAATTGCTTTTGTGATTTATTAGCCCCTTGCTGCAAGCTAATAGGTGCATAACCAACCGCTTTAAGTATGGGATAATTATTTGGCTCTACATATTTGTACTCAACATGTTTATCAAACACGTTGCTGCAACCGGCAAGGCCAAGGCCTGCTAAAGTAAGTAATATAATTGCACGCATTTATTTGCACCCTTTAAAGTAATTGCGCAAATAAATGCAGGTTTAATGCCATTTGTTATAAAGTCCTCATATTGGTGCAGTCCTTGCTTAGCTAAAGCGTAATTAACTAATTTTATGTGGAGTACCAGTATGAACACGTTTTTATCATCACTATTTGCAGGTGTTACTAGCGCTGCATTATTAACGTTTTCTGCCAGTACTTACGCACAATGGTTTGAATCTACCGGCCATGCACAAATACAAAATGGCGACATTAGCAGCGCTAAATCGGCCGCGATTAAAGATGCAATTACACAAGCATTAGTGTTTTCTGGCGCCCGGGTTAGCTCGGTACAAACCTTGGTAGATGGCGTGCTAACGCAAGATCAGCTAAAAATTAGTAGCCACGGCGAAATACAAAAAATAGAGCTGGTGAGCGAGCAACGCCAAAATCAACAATTTGCCATTACGCTTAGGCTTGATGTATTTGCCCAAACAGAGCAATGCCCACAAAGTAACTTTAATAAATTTGTTGCTGTAACCCAAAGCCAGCTTGTTCATCGTGAGCATGCCTTAATGGGTCAAATATTTGACGTAAATAAAGCCATTAGTAAAAAGTTATTTAGCGCTTTGCAAAGCACAAAAATGAGCGCCCTGCCCGTTGCTTACTACAATAAAGCAATTAATGTAGACAATTACTTTAATCAGCAGCACGACTACTCAAATGCACAGCTAGAAGAGCTTTCAGCCAGAAGCAACGCGCAATATGTTTTATTAAGCCAAATAACCAATTTAGCGCCAAGCGATAAACTCAACAACGACTACGCCTTTTGGCAAGACGAAACCTACCAGCGCAGCTACGCTATTGAGTTTATGTTGTTTGATGGCACCACGTACGAACAATTATGGCAAAACAGCTATCATACCCAAGCTGTATGGCCATTTGAAAAAACAGCTATAGTTGATGTAAATAGTGATAGGTTTTGGCAATCACCTTTTGGGCAAAGTATTAGCGATATAAATCAAACGGTCAGTTACGATATACAAGCGGCTATGGCGTGTTTTCCTACTAAAGGAAAAATAATGCACATGGAAAACAACAAATTGGTGATAAACCTAGGCAAAGATCATGGCCTTAAAAAAGGCCAGCTATTAAGCATTGCGCACCATAACTACTTAACCGATGCACAAGGCAATACTATGCCGCATACCATTACCACGCTTAACACCATCATGGTTGAGCAACTTTATAAACAAAGCGCCATTGCTGTAAGCCTTAACGATAAGCCTTTGCCTGGGGTACAAATAAACGATGTGGTAGAAGTTGCAAGCCAAGAACACTAAATAAGCGCCCGCTTTAAATTTGGGTGCTCTCCCAACCACTGGGCTAATTGCTCAACGCCCGCCAAACGCGGGTAGTGTTTTCTGCAAGCAAATACCACATTACGTTGCTGATTAGGAAAAATAGCTAAATAATCAATCCCTACACGCTGTGTACACGCAAGCTTGGGCACAAATGTCACCCCGTCATCTATCGCCACCAGCGCCAATAAAGTTTCTAAACTATTGCCCTGATATTGGTTTGATACATCCACTCCTGCAGCAAAACAAAACTTTTGGGCTTGATCTTTAAAGCAATGGCCATCACTTAACATTAATAGGCTACAACTTTGTAAATCGCTTAGCGCTACTTTTTTACGCTTAGATAACGGGTTATCGGTTGAAACAGCAACCATAAAGTCTTCTTTGTACACGTTAACCGTATGGTAGTTTTTAAGCTCGGGAACATCGGCCAAAATTGCAAAGTCGAGCTCGCCGTTATCAAGCGCCTCTAGCATAGTCGCTGTTTGCATTTCTATAAACGAAAAGTGGCTCTCGCTAAACGCCGCTTTCATAGAGGTCAGTAAAGCGCTGAGTAAGTACGGCGCAATAGTAGGAATAATACCAATTCTTAGCTTACCTTGTAGCGGCCCGTTTGAAGTAGCCGCCAGCTCTTTTAAGATTTCTGTTTGCTCTAAAATAACGTTTATCTGTGTCAACAAACGTTCACCTTGCGCTGTTAATGTAACTTGCTTAGTTGAGCGGTCAAATAAAACAACATTAAGCTCTTGCTCAAGCTTTTTTACTTGCCCACTTAGTGTAGGCTGGCTAACAAAACAGGCATCGGCCGCTTTGCGAAAATGCTTGTGGTGCGCTATTGCTTTTACATACTCTAAATCTTTTAAGTTCAAATTCATCTCCACCTGATAGGCTATACCTATTAGTTTAATACAAACAAACGATTGGAACTATATTTAAATTCTCGCCATAATGGCTCCAACAAATCAAGAGGAACAAACTATGTTAAAGAATATTGAAGGTCAAACAATCCCAAGCGTTACATTTGCAACACGTCAAAACGACGAATGGAAATCAGTAACCACAGACGAAATTTTTACAGGCAGAACCGTTGTTGTGTTTTCACTACCGGGCGCATTTACACCAACCTGTTCATCAACTCACTTACCACGCTACAACGAGTTAGCCGGTGTACTTAAGCAAAATGGCGTTGATGAAATTGTATGTGTATCAGTAAACGATACATTTGTAATGAACGCATGGGCAGAGCATCAAGAAGCGCAAAACATTACATTATTACCTGATGGCAACGGCGAATTCACTGACGGCATGGGCATGTTAGTAGATAAAAACGATTTAGGCTTTGGTAAGCGCAGCTGGAGATACTCTATGCTAGTTAAAGATGGCGTTATCGACAAAATGTTCATTGAACCAGATTTACCAGGCGACCCGTTTGAAGTTTCTGATGCAGACACAATGCTTGACTACATCAACCCTAAACAAACTAAGCCAGAGCCAGTAACCGTATTTTCTAAGCCTGGTTGCCCTTTCTGTAAAAAAGCAAAAGAGCTACTAACAGAAAAAGGCTACGCATTTGAAGAAGTTGTTATGGGTGCAGGCGCTACATTAACAAGCCTTAAAGCAATTTCTGGCCGTGACACTGTTCCACAAATATTTATTGGTGGACAACACATTGGCGGCTCAGACGATTTAGAAAAATACTTTGCTTAATTAAGTAAAAAAATAGCAGGGGCGTACGCGCCCCTCTATATCAATCTCATCGCTCAGATTGAAAATAATAAAGGATACCACTATGAAAGAATTACAAACCGATGTTGTTGTTATAGGTGCAGGTACTGCAGGCTTAAGCGCATACCGTAACGCAAAACAATTCACCCCTAACGTTTTAATGATTGAATCAGGCCCATACGGTACTACCTGTGCACGCGTTGGTTGTATGCCAAGTAAATTACTTATTGCCGCAGCCGAAGCCGCGCATTCAATTGAAATGGCACCTGCATTTGGTGTACATAGCTCAAAGCCACGAATAGACGGCAAAGCAGTTATGGCACGGGTTAAAAGCGAACGAGACCGCTTTGCAGGATTCGTAGTAGAAGCCGTAGACGGCATTCCTGATGAGGATAAAATTCGTGGCTACGCCAAGTTTTTAGACGCCAACCGCGTACAAATTGACGATGACATCATTATTACTGCTAAACGTTTTGTTATTGCCACGGGTTCACGCCCTTCATACCCAGGTGTATTTAATAACTTTGGCGACAAGCTAATTATTAACGATGATGTATTTAACTGGGACGACCTACCAGAGTCAGTGGCTGTATTTGGCCCAGGCGTAATAGGCCTAGAAATTGGCCAAGCACTTAGCCGCTTAGGCGTAAACGTAAAATTATTTGGTGTTGGCGGCGCAATTGGCCCACTTACCGACCCAGTAATTAAAGACTATGCAAACACTGTTTTTGCTGAAGAATTTTTTGTAGATACCGACTCAAACGTATCTGACATGATGCAAGTTGGAGATAAAGCCCAGCTTACTTACACCGATAAAGACGGTGCTAAACACACCGAGCAATTTGACTACGTACTTGCAGCCACAGGCCGAGTACCCAACGTAGACAAGCTAGGTTTAGAAAATACCGGCATAGAGCTTGATGAGCGCGGTGTGCCACACGCCGACCCGCACACAATGCAATGTGGTAACTCAAATATATTTATAGCGGGCGATGCCAGCAATATGATCCCTCTGCTACACGAAGCATCTGATCAAGGCACCATTGCCGGACAAAATGCTGGGCGCTTCCCCGATGTACGCATTGGCCTTCGCCGCGCTAAAATTGCCGCAGTGTTTAGTGACCCACAAATAGCAATGGTAGGCGACAGCTACAAGCAAATTACAGACCGCCTAGGTGAATGTGGTTGCTTTGAAGTAGGCGAAGTGAGCTTTGAAAACCAAGGCCGCAGCCGAGTAATGCTTAAAAATAAAGGCCACATGCGCGTTTACGCAGAGCAAGGCACAGGCTTATTTTTAGGTGCAGAATTTATTGGCCCACAAGCCGAACACCTTGCTCATTTATTAGCATGGGCTGTGCAAAACAAAATGACCGTACCAGAAATGCTGGATATGCCATTTTACCACCCAGTAATTGAAGAAGGTTTACGCACTGCCCTACGCGATTTAAATGCCAGACTTAAATTTGGCCCAGATATTATTAACAGCTGTATGGAATGCGGACCAGGCGCTTAACTTTTATACAGCAATAAAACAAATACATATGTCCCGTCCTGAAATAGGTTGACGGTTTTAATGAAAGACTTGGTGCGAAAGCGCCAGGTCTTTTTTATGCACTTGATTTGGTGTTTTCATATCCAAACTTAAGTGCGGTCGCATTTCATTGTAT
>NZ_JAQREZ010000068.1:0-18669 GCF_028598715.1 Pseudoalteromonas sp. GABNS16E | reverse complement strand
GGGATAGCCACGCGGTATGAAAAGCTTGAACGAAATTATCATTCAATGCTCGCTTTAGCATTTACTATGATGTGGCTACCAATGTGGGCTGATTGATATATGTACTACAAAGATCAACAGCCCCTAGCTAAAAATTTTAAGTGAAAACAAAACAAATTAGCAGCTTGAGATAGATTTATTATCCAAAGCTCAGGTTGGTGGTTAATTAATAAGGCGCAGCCAAGTGAGAGTTTCACCTGCGCCTAAGTATTAATTTTGGTGCTCGTATTGTCCGCGGTATACCTCAAACACTTTTAAAACAGTGTGCTGTTCTTTATTTAGATTATCAAACCAATCGTCAAATAGTTCGTCATTATCTTGCTCACTTAACGCCATATAGTGTGCTAATAGCTCAATAATGTCGTTGTGTGTACAGTCTATTGGATTAATTTGCTCAGATAAGACTGTGTGATCGCGCTCTCTAAGGGTTTCCATCACCCCTTGGTCTATTTGTTCTTGTTGTGCTGCGTCGCTCATAGCTTACCTCTAAACCGTAAAAAATTTTCTTGTTAACACTTTTTATATAGTTATAACAGCCTAAAAACTAATAGCCAGTATTTTTGGTTTAAGTGGTTATTTTTTGAATTGTTTGCGCAATTAGTCAGCAAAAACCCATGTAAATGAGAGTAAAAATCATTTGCACAAACGTCGTAAACGCGATAATCTATAGTTATATTATCACATAGCAACTTAAGGCGTATTATGAAACCTAATATCCATCCAGATTACAACTTGGTTGCTTTTCACGATACAGCTGCCGATAGCTACTTCATTATTGGCTCTACCATTAAAACAGACCGCACTATTGAGCTTGAAGGGAAAACGTATCCGTATGTGCCTATTGATGTGTCTAGCGACTCGCACCCATTTTATACTGGTAAGCAAAAAAAAGTGGCTAGTGACGGACGTGTCGCGCAGTTTAACCGTCGCTTTAAAAACTTATCTACTGCCAAAAAAGGTGAGTAATGAAAGTATTAAGCTCGCTTAAAAGCGCTAAGCAACGACCAGGATGTCAAATAGTGAAGCGAAAAGGACGTGTTTTTGTAATATGTAAAGACAATCCACGTTTTAAAGCAGTACAAGGAATGAAGAAAAAGTAACACTAATTCCGTGAAGTATACGGGTAAACGAACCATGTTTACCCGTATTTTTTATTTAACAACTACAGAAAACTCAGGTTGGGCCTGAATCACTTTTTTAACAGTACACGTATTAACCGCAGCAATAAGTGCTTTTTTATATTTTTGAGGAAAGCCATCAGGTAAATTAATTTCGATAGAAAATAATTTTTTACCTTCTTCATCTACGTTTTCATTATTTTGCGTAAGCGTCATCCCTTGTGTAGAGATATCGCGTTGCTCACAAAATTTACGTGCATAAAACCCAGCACATAGCACCATGCTTACTAAAAAGTAGTCAAACGGTTCTGGGTGTTCGGCACCGCCACCAGCATTAATACTTTGATCGCTTATTACTTCAAGGTCTCCAAATTTTGCACTTTGTTTTTGACCCTCTAACAATGACACCGAAATTTCCATTACTATTCCTTAATTAATCTGCACCCTAGATAAGAGCTTTACTAAAATATTGAAAAATGAGCATTCAAAATTTTTAATCTGCAGCTATACATTTTATTAAAACATCACAAATCTGCGCATCAATAATGCGCTACTACGAAAAAGTTAGCGTAGGTAGCGCTGAAATAACTGCTCGACATTAATTTACAAAAAAGCTGAGGTTAATTACCAAACAATAAGTAAAAAAAACCCGGAGGCTCGTGCAACTCATGATACTTCTTGCGTAAATCATCTATATTTTTAAGGGCTGGCTTTGCTGCATCAAGCCCGCGCTCATTCGCTAATTTTTTTGCCAACTTTGCTTGCGCAATAACTTTATCTAGCCCTTGTAGCGACATTTGTGCTTCTTTATGAAAGGTCGCTTTTTTACTGGTTTCAACCAAAGTAATAAACTTATCTATGGCGGTATTAAAGCCACCTATACCTACTGCTTGCACCGCATTTTTATAAGCAAGGCCTGTATTTTTCATATTAACTTCGAGATCAACTTCTTGCTCTGAAAATGCCGCAGTACTAAATACAAAAGTAAAAATTAAAACTAAAAACTTCATGGTAAAACCTATTTATAAAAAACAGTATAAGTGTATCAAGTTTACGTAATAAAGTAACTCAAGGCGCATAGGAAGCTAGATAACTGTAAAGGGGCTTTACAATAAACGAGTAAGTAACAAGTATTACCTTTATAAATGTAACTAAACAGTAAACACAAATAATACACCTTAAAAAAACACCCTATAAAAGGGACAATATAAATTAGCACCGCCTAATAAAAACTCAAAAATCTCAATATAAACACATGAATTACCTATATTAAATACAATTTAAAAACAGTGACAACAATTTTAATTAGAAGAATAATCTTATTTTAAAACAAAGGTTAAGCATGTTTTTTTTCATTTAATTAACACTGTATTTGGGCTTATTTTATTGTGATTTCAGCGAAAATTAGTTGTTCCCATATACATCCATGTTAATTGTTAATGTGCAATGTAAATAATAAATAAACAGCTCGTAGTAATTAATACACATGGCACAAGAGCTGTACCTAAAATCACAAGTAATCATCTAGGGAATTTCAATGAAAACGTTTAATATAGTCTCTCACAGTATTAAAGCTGCACTTTGTCTCTCAACTGCAGGTTTAGCATTTTCATCATTAGCGGCAGAAGAGGATGAAAAAAAATTAGAAAGAATAGAAGTAACAGGTTCTAAAATCAGCCGTGTAGGCGCAATAGCCCCTGCCCCTGTTACCGTTATCTCTGGCGAAGATCTTATTAACACCGGCGCAGTTAATATTGGTGAAGCCTTAAACAAATTACCAGCGTTAGGTAATACATACTCACTTGCAAACTCAGGCAGGTTCATTGGTACTGCCGGTTTAAATATTCTTGATTTACGTAATATGGGCACAGACCGTACCTTAGTACTTGTTAATGGTAAGCGCCATGTTTCAAGTTCTGCGGGCTCTCAATCAGTCGATACGAATACTATTCCAAGTGTATGGGTTGAGCGCGTTGAAATAGTTACCGGTGGTGCATCGGCCGTTTATGGTGCGGATGCCGTAACGGGCGTTGTTAACTTTATCTTAAAAGACAACATTGAAGGCTTAAACGTAAGTGTGACTAAAGGGGTTTCTGACCTAAGTGATTATAACAACGAAAAAGCCACTTTTTCATATGGTAAAAACTTTGATAATGGCCGCGGTAACGCAGCATTTGCAGTTGAATACTCTGGGCAAGACTCATTAAACGCACTTGATCACCCGTGGACAGACGGCTCTTACTCAAGTTTACGCAACCAAGCACAAACTGATGCTAATAAAGATGACCCAAACTTTCCTGATAAAATTTACACACCAAATGCAGGCTACTATGCAATTAATAACGCAGGCGTATTTAGCGTAGGTAACGGCTATGTAAATACGTTTAATCCAGATGGAACACAGCGTGATATTTATATTGGCGACAATGTTGATGGACTACTGTGTGCCGATTGTGACTCGTTTAACCTTGCACAATTTGATGAAATACAACCTGAATTTGAAAGATACAATGTTAATTTCAAAGTCAACTATGACGTAACAGAAGACTTAAATGCTTATTTTGAAGCAAAATACGTCAACAGTGAAGGTGAAAGCATTGGTCAACCAGCATTTTTCTTTGGCGATCCTAGAAATACAATCAGTATAGATAACCCATACTTAGATGATAGCGTCAGAACATTAATGGAAGAGGCTAATGATGGTGAAGGCGTCGACTCAATTAATGTTTTACGTATGATGACAGATTTGGGTCGTCGTATCGAAAATAACACCCGTGAAACCACGCGCTTTGTAGCGGGTTTAAAAGGAACAGTTTTAGAAGATTGGGATCTAGATGCTTCAGTGGTTCGTGGTAAAACCGAGCTTGAGCGTGTAAATGGCGCTAATATGATTTTAGATAACTATTCTTTCGCGCTTGATGCAATTGAAGATGACGAAGGCAACATTGTATGTCGTAGTGAAGCTGCACGTGCTGACGGCTGTGTGCCTGTAAACATTATGGGCTTTGGCGCACCTAGCCAAGAAGCCATTGATTATATTAATACCGTATCAACCGGTACTTCTGAAATCACACAAACAGTGGTTTCAGCTTCACTGGCAAATGGTGCACTTTTTGAAGTACCGGCAGGTTATGTTGGTATGGCATTTGGTGTTGAATACCGTAAAGAAGAAAGTGAAACAATTGAACCTGACAACGCTGAGGGGACTTTCTTCAATGCTTTAGGTGAGGATAAGGGCGAATTTGATGTAAATGAAGTTTTTGCTGAGGCCACTATCCCTTTAGTCTCTGACCTACCTTTTGTTCAAGATTTAGTACTGGATGCAGCTGTGCGTTACGCTGATTACAGTACCATTGGTGATGCAACAAGCTGGAAGCTTGGCTTAGATTGGACTGTTAATGACCAAGTACGCTTGCGATTTACACAGTCTGAAGCACTAAGAGCGCCTAATATTGGTGAAATTTTTGGCGCACCTAGCCAGACTTTCTATAACGTAGATGATCCTTGTTTAGCCGATAACTTAAATGATTTACAAAATAGCGACACTCGCCGTGCTAACTGTGCTGCGCTTGGTGTACCAGTTGGCTTTGAATCAGACTACGATTCACAAACACTTGAAGGCTTACAAAGTGGTAACCGTGATGTTAAAGGTGAAGAATCAACAAGTACAACGATAGGTTTAGTGTACCAGCCTGATTTCATTGAAAATGCAGTATTAACGGTAGATTACTGGAAAATAGAACTAGAAGATGCGATTTCTACAATTGCATCTCAAGAAATTCTGGATCGCTGTGTCGACAGCACTTCAGGTATTGAAAATCAATACTGTGATTTAATAACGCGTGATGCAAACAGTGAAATTACGCTAATTCAAAACTCAGTTCTAAACGTATCAGGCCAAGAAGCTTCTGGTATTGATTTTGAACTTGCTTATGACTTTGATGCCCTTGAGGGTAGCTTTGCAACCCGTTTAATTGGTACTTACTTAATTGAACGTAAAGAGTTCCCATTCCAAGATGAACCAGAAGAGTTCATTGAATATGCGGGTACAACTGGCGAAGCTGAGTGGCAAGCTAACATTAATATAGAGTATAGCTACGAGCGTTTCTACACCTCTTTAAGCACTCGCTATATTGAACAAGTGAGCTTATACACAGAACAAGAACTTGAAGACAACCCTAACCCTAGTAGCTTAATGAACTATGGCACTTATATTATTTCAGATATAACAGTAGGTTATAACTTTGATAATGGCATGGGTGTTAAATTAGGCGTAGATAACGTATTTAACAGAGAGCTTCCATACGGTACACGTGGTACAGGTAGTGGTAGTGCAAGTTACGATAATATTGGCCGTTTTGGCTATGTAAACTTATCATACGATTTTTAGTTTTTAACCCTCCCTAGAAAGGCCCTTAATTGGGCCTTTTTTATTTTTTTAGATGAAATTTACTCAATTTATTGTTTTTAGAAACATATAACTGTTTCATCATGTTACTTTTTCGGGGTCAACCAACACAAAGTAATTACATTAAAAACACATTGGAGCTCATTTTTAACTCATGCGTTCAATTTACGAGCAAAGCATAGTTAAGCCCCACGCCAACTACAAAGCCATTAAAGGATTAAAAAACAAACCAATAAATCAACCAAACGTAAACATACCTGTAAAATAACAAAAAATGTAACACTACGCCCTTTTAACCCTCATTATTATTAACAAAACCCGAGTGATTTATTGTTGCGTTAATACTAACAAGCGGCAACTTTAGACAATTTAATAAAGGGTTAACTTACTGAAAAAGCAAAAATTACGACGCTTCTATTCATTGTTTCAGCATGCAATAATCGCCAGCCCTATAACAAAAGTTATAGGGCTTAGGCTAAATGCACTGTGTATTTAGCTAAAAAGTTAATGTATTTAATTATTATAAAATCTCCTTTGGGAAACACATGAAACGTCATAATTTACTTTCTACTAGCATTAAATGTGCATTAATTACTGCTGCTGCAACAGCGAGTAATTCTGTACTTGCACAAGATCAGCAAGCGACAAAAATTGAACGCGTTGAAGTAACGGGTTCGCGTATTTTACGTGAAGGCGCTATTGCACCGGCTCCAGTAACAGTTATAAGCGGCGAGCAGCTAATTAATACTGGCGCTGTAAACATTGGTGAAGCGCTAAACAACTTACCAGCACTTGGCAATACATATTCAATGGCTAACTCAGGCCGCTTTATTGGTACTGCTGGTTTAAACATTCTTGATTTACGTAACATGGGTACCGACCGTACCTTAGTTCTTGTAAACGGTAAGCGCCACGTATCTAGCTCAGCGGGCTCTCAAGCTGTTGATACAAATACTATTCCGAGCGTCTGGGTTGAGCGAGTAGAAATTATTACTGGTGGTGCATCAGCTGTATACGGTGCTGATGCGGTTACAGGTGTTGTCAACTTTATATTAAAAGACAACATTGAAGGTATGGATTTTAGCGTTACCCGTGGTTTTGCCGATTTAAATAGCTACAATAACGAAAAAGCTACGTTCTCGTACGGCTCTAATTTTGATAACGACCGTGGTAATGCCGCTTTTGCTATTGAGTACTCAGGCCAAGATTCATTAAATGCACTTGATCACCCTTGGACTAGCACATCTTTTAGCAGCTTACGTAATCAAGCTCAAACGGATGAGAACAAAGATAGTGCTGACTTTCCTGATAAAATTTTAACACCTAATGCAGGTTACTACGCTATTAACAACGTGGGTGTTTACGCACTTGAAGATGGTTTTACTAATAGCTTTAACACGGATAGCAGCGCACGTGACCTATACATTGGCAATAATGTAGATGGCCTTTCATGTGCAAATTGTGATTCGTTTAACCTTGGTCAATTTGAAGAAATTCAACCTGAGTTTGAGCGTTACAACGTAAACTTTAAAGTTAACTACGATGTTACCGACGATTTAAACGTCTACTTTGATGCAAAATACGTAAATAGCCAAGGCGAAAGCATAGGTCAACCTGCGTTTTTCTTTTTTGACAGCGACAACAGCATTAAAATTGATAACCCTTACCTAGACCCAGATATCAAAGCGCGAATGGAAGAGGAAGGTGTTGATTCAATCATGGTTAACCGCATGATGACCGATCTGGGCCGCCGCGTTGAAAACAATACCCGTGAAACAACCCGTTTTGTTACAGGCTTAAAAGGAACTGTGTTTGAAGATTGGGAATTAGATACATCAGTTGTGTATGGTCAAACTGACTTAGAGCGCGAAAATGGCGCTAATATGATTTTAGCCAACTACTTTAATGCCCTTGATGCCGTTGAAGATGCAGATGGCAACATCGTATGTCGCAGCGCTGCTGCACAAGCTGATGGCTGTGTACCGGTAAACATTATGGGTTTTGGCGCACCATCTCAACAAGCGATTGATTACATAAATACGGTATCTGTAGGTACGTCAACTATTAAGCAAACCGTGGTTTCTGGTTCACTTGCCAATGGCGCTATTTTTGAATTACCAGCAGGTTACGTAGGTGTTGCGTTTGGTGCTGAATACCGTAAAGAAGAAAGCGAAACAAAAGAGCCAGATAACGCAGAAGGTACATTTTTTAACGCTTTAGGCGAAGATAAAGGCTCGTTTAATGTGCGTGAAGTATTTTTTGAAGCGACTATGCCTATTTTAACTGACTTACCGCTTATTCAAGATTTAGTATTTGATACCGCTGTACGTCATGCTGATTACAGCACAATTGGCGAAGCAACTAGCTGGAAACTAGGCCTTGATTGGACTGTTAACGATGAACTACGTGTACGTGTAACGCAATCTGCAGCACTTCGTGCGCCTAACATAAGTGAAGTATTTGGTGCAGCAAGCCAAACGTTCTACAATGTAGAAGACCCATGTCGCGCTGAAAACCTAGGTGACTTATCGAATGCTGCAACACGCTCTGCTAACTGTGCCGCGTTAGGTGTAGCGAGTGACTTTAACTCAGATTACGATTCAGCCTCTTTAGATGGTTTAACAAGCGGTAACCGCGATGTAAAAGGTGAAGAGTCAACAAGTACAACGGTTGGTATTGTTTATCAACCAGAGTTTTTAGACAATGCCGTACTGACTATTGATTACTGGGAAATTGACCTTGAAGATGCAATTGACACAATCGACGCGCAAGAAATTCTTGACCGCTGTGTTGATAGCACGACAGGTATAGACAATCAGTACTGTAATTTAATTACACGTAATGCCAGTGGTGAAATTTCGCTAATTCAAAACTCAGTACTTAACGTAGCTGGTCAAAAGGCGTCTGGTGTTGATTTTGAACTAGGCTATGACTTTGATGCGCTTGAAGGTAGCTTTAAAACACGTTTAATTGGTACTTACCTTATTGAACGTAAAGATTACCCGTTCCAAGATGATCCTAGTTCATATATTGAGTACGCAGGTACAACTGGAGAAGCGAAATGGCAAACTAACCTATCGGTTAGCTATGCAATGGATAACTTTTATTCAACGGTTGAAACACGCTTTATCAGCGAAATTGATTTATACACAAATGTAGAGCTTGCGAGCAACCCTAACCCAAGTAACCAAATGTCTTACGGTAAATACTTTATTACTGATATGACTGTGGGTTACAACTTCGATAGCGGCTTAGGCGTTAAAGTAGGTGTTGATAACCTATTTAATCGTAAACTTCCGTACGGTACACGCGGGACAGGCGAAAACAGCGCAAGTTACGATAACATTGGCCGCTTTGGCTACATTAACTTAAGCTACAGCTTATAATTAGTAACAACGTTTATTAATTAAGTTAAAGGCTCGCACTGCGAGCCTTTTTATACCAATGCGCTTAATTATGTGATCTATTTTACAAATTGGTATTACTGCACTTTATTTAATATTACTTAACCATACACTTTGATAAGGCTCTAGCTCTATAGTGAGTTGATCCTCGGTAATTGTTTCATTAGCCACTAAATCAAACCACTGCTGAGTGTTAATTAAGTTTAAATCTGCAAGGGTAAGTAATTGTGGTTTATCACTTATGTTATAAACACAAAATATACTTTGGCGCCTGTCTATACTTTGCCGCCAAAAACCAAATAACCCCCCCGCTAAGTGCAACGTAAATTACGTGGCATTAGGATGAAATGCGCTTTGTTTTTTTCGAATACCTAATAAATGCTTAATACCATTAAACACTTTGTGATGATGGCTATATTTATCACCTAAAGCCGATAATAGTTTTGACTCTTGCCAACGATGACGGTTAATTGCACGGTTATGCTGTGAGTTTTCAAAGCGTTCGTAATCGTTCGTTGTGCCAAGCAAGCTATGAATATAAAGCCCGGGGATCCCTTCAAGCGCAAACATAATGGCATGTGCACACATAAATCGCTCAAGGCCAAACTTATCTTGCCCATTGTGCGTGCCTTGTAATGCATCAAAAAGTGCAATATTTAGTTCATACGGTGTGTGCGTACCATCGTTACTGGTGCGCATTGATACACGCCCGCCAAACTGCATAGACGTACTCACCAATGACGCTACTTCGCTTGGTTGTAACAAGCCTTCTATTGGCCTAAGTCCTATGCCATCGTGCGAGGCAATAAAGTTAAAGTATGTGGTGCCGTTTTGCGCAGGCGGCATACTCATCATCCAATGCTTAATGGCTGTGCTATCTCCACTGAGTAATGTATGCAGTAATAAGGGCGGTAAGGCAAAGTTATAAATACTGTGGGCTTCGTTAGCGTTACCAAAGTAAGAGAGGTTTTCTTGGTTTGGTATGTTTGTTTCGGTTATTATGACAACGCTTGGCTCAGTATGCTCTATTAGGGTGCGAATAAGCCTAACTGCTTCATGCGTTTGCGGTAAATTAATGCAATTTGTATTGAGCTGTTTCCATAAAAATGCAACCGCATCTAGCCTAAACAAACGCACACCATTATCTAAATAATGGCGAATAATGCTTATAAATTCTTTTAAAACTTCCGGGTTACCAAAATCAAAATCAACTTGGTCGTGGCTAAATGTACACCATACATGTTTTTCGCCGCTTGGTGTGGTCACCGTATTTAATAGCGGTGACGTACGCGGGCGTACTACGTTACTTAAATCATCGGTTAAACTTGCCGTTTTAAAGTAATCTTTGCCGGGGTCCAAATCGTTTAAAAAGTTTTCAAACCATACACTTCGGCTAGAGCAGTGATTAATCACTAAATCTGCCATTAGCTTTACATCTTTGGCAATATTTTTTATATCTTGCCAATCACCTAGCGATTCATTTACTTGCACGTAGTTCATTACCGCAAAGCCTTCATCAGAGCTATACGGGTAAAATGGCAATATATGCAAAGCATTAAGCTGCATATCGCACTGCTCTTTTATAAACCGGTGCAAGGTTTTAAGCGGTGCTTCTACCGGTTTTGCAACAGCTTGGTCTCCCTCATCGTGCTTAATAATAGAGTCGCCATAGGCTATTAGTATAATATCTTGCTCGTCCCAACGGTTTGTATGGGGTGTAGGGTCGCGCAGCGGGCTGTCGCCTAAAATTATAGTTATAAGCTGCTCAGCCAGCTCTGTAATACTTAAGGGCAGTTCAACATCTTTATAAATAATATGTAGATGTTGCTCTACCCGCTGTAAAAATAATTCGCTTACTGTATTCACACGCGCCCCTTATTATTGTTTTATTTATACACTAAATTCTTTATTATCAAGATCAACCGCTTCTCTTAAGCGCTCAAAAACATCTGGCATGGCCGATACAACACGGTTCCAACTTGGCACAAATGGCGCTTCCATTGGGTTATCTAAAAAGTGCTGACCTGCTTCCATAACATTTTTGGCAAACATTTCTACGGCCTTTTCCTCTTGGTGCACATCTAAGGTTAAACCATTCATCAGTGCATCGTTATGATACGTTTCTATAAAGTCTAAACCAATACGGTAGTAAGTTGCTTTTAAAGAACGAATTGTTTCGCTGGTAAAAGTAACCCCTTGAGTGGCTAATTTTCTAAATAGTGCCTTGGTTATATCTATCGACATTTTAGATAAACCGGCGTTTTGGTCATCAAGAGAAAGTTCCTGGTGCTTATGATCGTAATTATCAGCAATATCCACTTGGCATAAGCGATTATGCGAATAATTACGGTACATTTCACTGAGTACGCCAATTTCAAGGCCCCAATCACTCGGGATACGAATATCGTTTAGCACATCACGTCTAAACGAAAACTCCCCTGCTAACGGGTATCTAAAGGTATCCATATACTCTAGGTAGTCGGTATTGCCTAAAATAGTTTTGAACGAGCGTAATAACGGCGTTACTAATAAGCGCGATACTCGGCCATTAATTTTGCCGTTTGCAGTACGTGGGTAAAAGCCTTTACAGAATTCATAATTAAAACGAGGGTGCGCTACAGGGTAAATTAAGCGCGCTAACAAACCTCTGTCGTAAGTTAAAATATCGCAGTCGTGCAGGGCTATCGACTCTACCTCTGAGGTGGCCAATTTGTAACCCATGCAATACCACACATTTCTGCCTTTACCAAGCTCACGCGGTGCAACGCCTAGCTCTTGTAATTCTTTATCAAGCGCTTGCAAACGAGGACCATCGTTCCAAAGCACTTTGTGGTTTTGGTTAAGCTCTTTAAAAAAGCCTAAAGCATGGCGGTATTGTGACTCGTCAGCCCTGTCTAAACCTATGGTAATTTGCGATAAATAAGGAACCTCTCTGAGTTCTTTTACAATGTTTTGCAGCGCTGGGCCTTCAAGCTCACTAAACAACGAAGGGAGTATTAACCCCATTGGCCGTTGCTTACTAAAACTAATTAGCTCTTCTTCAAGCGCTTCTACCGGTCTATCGGCGATATTATGTAAGGTTGTGATGATGCCATTTTGATAAAAATCAGCCATGTGATTTTCGCTCCTCAATAGTATTTAAAATGCTGCTAATACAAGGCAATGTGGTTATTTCTTCAATCCAACCCAGTGGAGCGGGCGATTGCGAATAACGCGCCTTGTTATGTGTTAACTTAACCGGCTTTTTACTGCTTGGGTTATGTATGATAATGGCGATATCAGCTTGCTCTAGCATCTGCTTATCGTTGTCACTATCACCTAGTGCAATTACCGTGAGAGGCTTTCTAAAATGTTGTGAAATTTGTTTAACTAACCACTGCTGTGCAGCGCTTTTATCGGTGTTTTTAGCAATATGTATAAACCGCCCGCCTATTTTTATTTCGTAGCCGAGTGCTTTAACATCGTTTACAAACGCATTAAGTAATTCATCGCTTCCGTGCCAATAAAGTGGGTCTGAAAAATCGCGTGTTTGAGCGCGCCTTGCATGCGCTTCATCAAGTCCGGTGAGGGATGATATTTGCTCGCTCGACAAATCACTAAATAACTTATAATGCGATTTATATTCGCTGCTTAAGGAGTCTAAATCACTAAGTAAGTTAGATAAGGGTGATGCAAATGCATAACACCAATACGCCCCTACTTGTGTGCAGCCAATGGGTTTAAGCTCAAAATAATCTACGGGTAAATAAGCAGCCGCGCCATTTTCAACAATAAAAGGTTGTTGAATATTAAGCTCGTTTTTAAGTTCAACCACTTCGCAAAATGTTTTACTCGTATTAAACACCACAGGAATGTGGGCTGCTTGTAAATCTTGCAGCAAGCTACTGATATTTTTAGTGTTGTAATCGGCGTGATCGAGTAACGTGCCATCTAAGTCGGTAAATATAATAGGTTGCAGGGTATCGTCGCTGGTTAAGTGCATAGCACTAATATCGCGATTACTATCAAGCTCTATAAGGGCGTTAGCTTTAGCGCTTAGGGTGTTTAAGTTTTCGCGAGTAATACGCTCAAAATGAGAAATAAAGTGCATCAGTTGCTCATCACTCATGGTGCCATCGCCCTCGCCCTTAGCGGCAATAAGCTTTTGCTCTTGCTCTTGTCGCCACTTAAATACATCTTCAAAGCTCGGCGCTTTGAGCATCACCGTGTAATCTATTTTACTAAACACACTTTTGTATTCATTTGCTAGGCAACTGTTTACACAACGACGCCACACGCCTTCTTTATCGTGCTGTGTTTCTAACTCGTTTATAGGCTCACTTAAAGAAAATAACGGTTGTGGCTCACTACCTACGCACCAGCCTTCTAAAATAATAATATCAATGGGTTTATTGTTACATTGCCATGTTTGCTCGGGGCTGCAATCGTCGTGATGCTTGTCAAATTTAGGCAAAGGTACGCCAACCTCTTTTGCAAGTAACCGGCTTATGGTGGTATTCATTAATCCTACATCGTGGGTGCCAGGCACACCCCGGGTGGCAAATAATGGGTGTACGTCTTTGGCAAGTCCTTGGCGGTGTGCTTTAGATAAGTAAAAATCGTCAATAGAAAGCGCGACACTGGTAAACGGCGTGTTGTTACTAAACCAAGTAACTAAAAAATCTGCGAGGGTGGTTTTTCCTGAACCTTGGCATCCATTTATGGCGACAAAAATAGGGGTGTTATTTTTTTTTGATTCTAGAATATCGTGTGCAAGCGGGATAAAAAATTGCTCACTAAGGTACTGATACTTTAAAGGCAATTGGTGCTTTGCTAAAAATGGGGTTATATCCACAATACTGGCCTCTGACATAGTAACTCCTTATATTATGAAGTAACAAATGCAGGTACTAGACCACTATTATTTTTATTTAATTATTAGTAACTTACAAAAATAGCGCAATTAGTATGCGCTATTTTGGTGCGTAAATTTTACATACAGTGCAAAATTAATCAGTTTCTGGTTCGGCTTTTGGCAATACCAGGTTAAGTACAATACCTAAAATGGCGCACAAGCTAACCCCTTCTAAGCTAAATTGGCTACCACCTATGTGCATACCGCCAATACCGCATACTAATATAAGTGCCACAATACTTAAATTACGGGGTGCAGTTAAGTCATCACCAGATTTAACCAACGTATTTAAGCCCACTACCGCGATTGAGCCAAATAACAAAATCATTATGCCGCCCATCACAGGTACAGGAATTGTTTGTAAACCAGCGCCCATTTTTGCCACAAAGGCCAGTACCACAGCAATTATGGCAGTCCACATCATTACTTTCGGGTTAAAGTTTTTGGTAAGCATCACTGCGCCAGTTACTTCAGAGTAAGTTGTGTTTGGCGGGCCACCAAATAAAGAGGCCGCGGCAGTGGCTAAGCCATCACCAAATAAGGTGCGATGTAAGCCTGGTTTTTTTAAAAAGTCTTTATTGGTTACTTGGCTAATAGCCATCATATCGCCAATATGCTCAATAGCAGGTGCAATGGCAACAGGCACCATAAAGAGAATGGCTTGCCACTTAAATTCGGGCCATGTGAAGTTTGGTACAGCCAACCAGCTGGCTTCGTTTACGCTACCAAATTCAACCACACCCATTACCAGTGATAAAACATAACCCGATATAACACCCGCTAATATAGGGATCAGCTTATATACACCTTTGCCCCACACAGCAAAAATAAGTGTTACAACAAGAGAAAACAGCGAAATAATAATGGCTTTATCGTAAGCAATAAGTTCAATACTGCCGTCGCCACTTTTACCCATTGCCATATTTACCGCAACCGGTGCAAGGGCTAAACCAATCACCATAATAACGGGGCCGACGACCACTGGCGGTAAAATTTTATGAAGTGTTGCCACCCCTTTAAATTTAACCAATAGCGCTAACAGCATATAAGCACAGCCCGCTGCCATTAAACCACCCATGGTGGCTGGCACGCCCCACATTTGTACTGAGGCAATAATAGGCGCAATAAACGCAAATGATGACGCTAAAAATATAGGCACCTTGCCTTTCGTCACTACCTGAAATAATAAAGTACCTATACCCGCTGTAAACAAAGCGACACTTGGGTCAAGCCCCGTTAATAAAGGCACTAACACTAACGCACCAAATGCTACAAACAACATTTGGGCGCCGGTTAAAATGGTTTTTATAGAAAATGTAGAATTATTTTGCACTGTTAAACCTTAGTAAACCGTACCGAAAATTTTGTCACCTGCATCGCCAAGCCCTGGGATAATGTAACCCTTTTCATTTAAATGGCTATCAACTGAGGCAGTAAAAATCTCAATATCAGGGTGAGCGGCTAATGTTTTTTCAACGCCCTCAGGTGCAGCAACCAGTACAATTACTTTAATGTCTTTACAGCCTGCTTTTTTAAGCATATCGATAGTAGCAATCATAGAGCCGCCAGTTGCAAGCATTGGGTCTATAACTAAGCTTAAACGCTCATCAATATTGCCTACTAACTTTTCAAAGTAAGGTACTGGCTCAAGCGTTTCTTCGTTACGCTCAAGGCCCACTACACTTACCTTAGCCGCTGGGAGTAATGACATTACGCCATCCATCATGCCAAGGCCTGCGCGTAAAATAGGCACAACAGTAATTTTTTTGCCTTTAATGTGCTCTACTTTTAATTTGTTGCCGTCCCAGCCAGTAATTTCGTTATCTTCTAACTGTAGGTTTTTAGTTGCTTCGTAGGTTAATAAGGTACCTACCTCAGAGCATAATTCACGAAAGCTTTTAGTACTTATACCGTGAGCGCGCATTAAGCCTAATTTGTGTTGAACTAGAGGGTGTGAAATTACGTGAATTGACATGATAAAAACCTACTGATACTAGAATTGGCGGTATTTTATATTAAAAAAGGTCATTTGACCTGCAATTTTAAATAAGTTTTCATAGATCGTGCCAAAATGTATTGATTTGCTTGATATTTATGCAAGCGATGCACTAATTTATGTTTATAAGTTGTTATCTGATAACGTTAAATTTACTTGCGCCAACATGTAGCTATTTATTTTAAAATGAGTTGGGCTCCAACCCGCTAAAAAACGATAAAAATCGGCCCAAGCTAATGGCCATAATGCATGCCACTTTGCAATCACGTCAGCGGCATTTATTTGCGGTTGATACACTAAAAGCGCATTTTTTAATTGGCTAAAATAGTAATGTAAATACTCATCGGCGCAGGTATGTAATTGCTCGTCGCTTAAGCAGCTGGTCATAAAATACATTACATCGCAAATCCCTACCCCAGCCCCTACATACTGAAAGTCATAAGCGAGTATTTCACTTTGCTCATTTGCAGCAAAATTGGCAAGTTTAGCATCGCCATGTATCAAGGTTTTGTAGTGTGATGATTGCAGTATTTTATCAATTTTATGAGCCGCATTTTTAATATCGGACTTTTCGTCAGCGCTTTGTTTTAACTTATTAAACTCATCTGGCCGTGTGCTCAAATGCCAATAGTTCCCTTGTTGCCATAAGCCCTTTGCAGGCTTATTTAAATTAAAGGCATGAAAATGGGCTAGCCACGTAAGTATTGGTTTTATGTCAAGCGCACTTGCTTGAGCAAAACCATGTTGCGTAAAGTTTTTAAACACTAACGCATAATCATCACCATCATTAATTGCATTAATACAGGTAATACTTTTAGCGCTTGGCGGTAAGTACGCGCTGTATAACCTATAAAAATTATATTCAACTTTATAAGACTGCTGCTTTCTCTTTAATGCAAATTCGCTTTGCTTGATTTTTGGATGGTTTATGTAGCTTGGTATTTTAATCGCTTTAATAACACATGGCTCGGCATCAAGCATGCACTCGACAATACTGCCACACCCGCTCCAAAGCGATGTTAGCCTATCGCCCATTTCAATGTCTTTAAAATGAGGCTGTAAAAGAGGAAGATAAAATGCCATAGCTATATTAAGTCATTAATTTTTTATAGTTTAACATTAGAAGGTATTTTTAATAAAACGATAGCATCCATAAGCCCCTTTCTTTTTAGCGTGACACCCACCTTAATTTCTAAATTACAAAAAGTTAAAGTTAACTAATGAATTTATGTTTTTTAACTGTCCAAAAATAATTTGAGTTTTAAAATAGAGGTATTACTGAATAAAGCTCAAATGGCAGCCACAAAAATCCCTACATTATGTAGTTGGAGTGCTCAAAAAGTGATTTGGCTCTAAGCGAATAACTTTGCGCAGTTACTGATATTTGCTCGCCGCTTTCGGTTTAAGTTTTCGCAATACCCTTCTTGTGAGGCAGGCCTACCCACTGCACCATGAAATACGCGTGTAAATTGTGTGGTGAGTTTTAACCAGTTTTCTGGCGATATATTAAGCCTTTCTAGCAAAGGAAGGCTCATATTATCTATATGCCCGTGCTTATCCTCTCGCATTACTCGCCCTGTTAGCTCAACGAGTTCAAGGTACGATTTAAGCTCAAACGGCAGCCCTTTAGGCATTACTTGACGTGACATGCCTGCAAAGCGAAGTAGTTGTTTTGGCTGCTTGCCTTCTTTTGCACATATTAAGCGTACTTGAGCGCTGGTATGGTCTGACTCTTCTGGCGTGTTAGCCATCTTGGCTCTAATGGGGTTTAATTCTACATAGGCCATACACGCTGCAAGTGCTGCTTCATCAAGGAGTGCTTGCGATTTGAATCTACCTTCCCAGAACCTCCCTGTGCAATTATCTTCTTTATTTGCTCTACGCGCTATATTTTCATTTAACAGGCGCATAAACCAGCTGATACTTGCTAAACGTTCTCGGTATTGTTTTACCGTTTGATTGAAAAAAATGAGTTCAACTTTACTTAGCTTCTCGCCTTGTATGAATTTTTGCGTTAACAATGTGCCTTTACAGAGTTTATGCCAGCGAATAACAATCGCTTTATCATTCAGCCTATTTGCTTTTTTATCATCTACATACAGTACTAAATGGGTATGATTGCTCATTACGGCATAAGCGCACACATCAATACAAAATACCTTAGCTAATTCACCCAGCTTATCTTCAACCCATCCTCGTCGATGCTCGTAAGATTGACCAGTGAAACGGTCTTCGCCACATAAAAATGCACGACGAACACACCGTGAAATACAGTGATAGTATTTTGTATCAACCAAACTTATTTGTCGCTTTCTTGCAATTGCCATATGACACTCTGCTTATTTTTTGCACTAAATAAAAGCTAGCCTCTAATTGCGTTAAATGCAAAATTTAAGATGGGTGTCTTGTTTATTTTTCTTTCCTTTGACACATGAACTTTAAAACATCTATTTCTTTAATGTGTCCATAAACAATTCCGATTGCTTCACCTTCATTTTCCGCATCAAGTGCTGTGTTTGAGTAAGCATAATTTGAAAGAAACAATCCAAATAACGTTAAAAATAATCTCATACTCTACCTAGGTACATAGACATAATGACTCCCACACGGTGTTAGCCTCCGCTTTTCGTGGGTTAGCTTAATTCAAAGCCAGAGCCATAATTAGTTTGTCAATTAACTAAAAAGCAGAGGCTAACATGAATAAACATAGCATACTTTTTATCGGTCTTGATACACATAAAGAATTCAATGAAGTCGCCTATATTGAAGAACATAGAGGTGCGCAACCTGTTCATCTTGGCCGAGTTTCG
>NZ_JAQREZ010000067.1:0-19465 GCF_028598715.1 Pseudoalteromonas sp. GABNS16E | reverse complement strand
CATGGCGTTATTTAAACAAGATACAACTAAAACAGCCAGTATGGCGAGAAAAAAGAAAATGGCAGGGCTAGACGATGATTATCGCTCAACCCTGTTAGAATCTGGGATTAAAATGCGCTAGCCGTGGGCGTGTTGACCTTTGGCGCTTGAATTTCCAGCAGTATGTTTGGTTTTTAGGCAAGGCAGAGCCTATGAAGTGTGGTTATTCCCCATAAATAGGCGATAACGTAGCATAAATGCCAAACATACGCTGCCCTTTTGGGTTCTGCCTAGGTTGAACGAATTTCAATCTGCAAAGATCAACACGCCCTAATAAACAAAAAGCGCGTTTTGTGTAGGCAAAACGCGCTTTTTTGCTGTTAAACTAATGTTAACTATTCAGCTAGGTTATGGTGTTTTGCTTTATATTTTAAGCGGTAACTGTGTAATAGGGGCTCGGTGTAGCCACTTGGCTGCTTAGCACCTTCTAATACAAGTGCTAAAGCGGCTTGATAAGCAATACTATTTTTAAGTGACTCTTCGCTTTGTGCCATTGGCTTGTACGCGCTGTCGTGCTCATTTTGGCCATCAACCACTTTAGCCATTTTAGCCATGATCGACTCTATTTGTTGTTGAGTACACACCCCATGCTGTAGCCAATTTGCCATATGTTGACTTGAAATACGCAAGGTTGCTCTGTCTTCCATTAAGCCTATGTGGTTAATATCAGGCACTTTTGAGCAGCCAATACCTTGGTCTATCCAGCGTACTACGTAGCCTAAAATGCCTTGTGCATTGTTCTCAAGCTCACTTTGAATATCTTCTTTACTGAGCGTTTGCGGCTGAGCCATTAAAGGCGGTGTAAGTAAATCAGTAAGGCTTGCCATGCCTCGTTTGGCAATTTCTTTTTGCTCAGTAAATACAGCTACATCGTGATAATGCATAGCGTGCAAAGTGGCTGCGGTAGGCGAGGGCACCCACGCGGTATTAGCGCCAGATTGCACATGAGCAAGCTTTTGCTCCATCATAAGTGCCATTTTATCTGGCATAGGCCACATACCTTTACCTATTTGTGCTTTACCGCTTAGGCCGCAGGCAAGGCCTGTATCAACGTTACGGTCTTCGTATGCTTTGATCCACGGCTGAGCTTTAATAGCGGCTTTTGGCAAAGCGACCCCTGCGTGCATAGAGGTATGAATTTCATCGCCCGTGCGGTCTAAAAAGCCAGTATTTATAAACACCGCGCGCGCTTTGGCTGCGTGTATACAGGCTTTTAAATTGACTGAAGTACGGCGCTCTTCATCCATAATCCCCATTTTTAGGGTGTTTTTTGGCAAGTTAAGTGCTTCTTCTACCATGCTAAAAAGCGTATTTGTAAAAGCAACTTCTTCAGGGCCATGCATTTTGGGTTTTACAATATTGATGCTTTGCGCACTGGTGTTTTTAATGCCTGTTTTTTTATTTAAATCGTGCAGGGCTGCGGTTGCGCTAAACATCGCATCCATAATGCCTTCAAATACGGGTTGGCCGTAAATGTCGGTAATAGCAGGGTTTGTCATTAAGTGGCCTACATTACGGACAAACATCATGCTGCGGCCTTTAAGCGTAAGGCTGCTACCGTCAAGGGCTGTATATTGCCTATCGCTTTGTAAAGTACGCTCTATGGTTTTATCGCCTTTTTTAAACGATTCAACCAAGTTACCTTGCATTAACCCCAGCCAGTTATTGTAAACTTGTACTTTATCCTCGGCATCTACTGCGGCAACAGAGTCTTCGCAATCCATAATGGTTGTTAGTGCAGCTTCAAGCAAAACATCTTTTAATCCTGCTTTGTCGGCTTGGCCAATAGGGTGGTGATGGTCTATTTGCAGCTCTACATGCAGGCCATTGTTTTTTAATAAAATAGCACTTGGGTTTTGCGCCTCGCCTTGGTAGCCAATAAGTTGCTCAGGGTTTTTTAATTGAGTATGCGAGCTGTCTCTTAGGGTGATAGACAAGGCGCCTTCAACAATTGAGTAGTTAGTGCTTTCTATGTGTGAGCCATTTTTAAGGGGCAGGGCTTTATCTAAAAATTGGCGCGCATACGCCATTACTTTAAAACCACGAACTGGATTATACGTAGTGCCTTTTTCAGCGCCGTCGTCTTCACTTAATACGTCGGTGCCGTACAGCGCATCGTATAACGAACCCCAGCGCGCGTTAGCCGCATTAAGCGCAAAACGTGCGTTGCTAACAGGCACAACAAGCTGAGGGCCTGCGCTGAGTGCTATTTCGGGCTCTACATTTTGGGTTTCAATGGCAAAGTCTGCAGGCTCTGGTACTAGGTAGCCAATGTCTGTTAAAAACGCTTGGTACTGCGCGCTATCCCACGTTTTATTTGTTTTATGGTAGTCATCTATTTGTTGTTGTAGCTGCTCGCGCTTAGCTAAAAGAGCGTTATTTTTCGGGGTAAGCGTTTGTACTATGTTTGCAAAGCTTTGCCAAAATTGCTGCTCAGATAAATGAGTGCCTGGGAGTAGCTGTGTTTTTACAAAGTTGGCCAGCTGTGTATCTACGCTTAGCCCTGAGTGTGTGAGAGTGTGTGCCATATTTACCTTCCTTAAACGGTCGCGGTGTTGTTGTGTGCGTTAAAGCAACAATAACGCAAAAAAGGCTCAGTGCGTGCTTTTTTGCCATTCACAAAAAATATAGCGGTAATAACAACTATAAATTTACTAAATCTAAAAAATAAGCCTAATGTTGAATTAAGCGATACGGAGCACACACTCCAAGCCACTCTCACAATAATTTAAATAATTTATAGACCCGTTCGAAGGATTTTATTATGACAACATACACACGTGAAACCGATACTCTAGCAACACTTTGCCAATCTCAAGGTAGCGCATGGAAAGCCATTAACCCTGAATATGCAAGCCGCATGCGTTTACAAAACCGCTTTCGTACAGGGATTGAAATTGCACAATACACCGCAGATGTAATGCGTGAAGATATGGCCGCTTACGATAAAGACACCAGCCAATACACACAGTCTTTAGGTTGTTGGCATGGTTTTACTGCGCAACAAATGATGATGGCAATAAAGCGTCATCAAAAAACAACTAAGCGCAGTTATGTTTACTTAAGTGGTTGGATGGTTGCTGCACTTCGCTCTGCATTTGGCCCGTTACCGGATCAAAGCATGCACGAAAAAACCTCAGTGCCTGCGCTTATTGAAGAAATTTATACGTTTTTAAAACAAGCCGATGCCCGTGAACTAGACCACTTATTTAATGATCTAGACGAAGCGAAAGCCAATGGCGGCGATGTGCAAGCGGTGCTTGATAAAATTGATAATTTTGAGACACATGTAGTGCCTATTATTGCCGATATTGATGCTGGTTTTGGTAACGAAGAAGCAACCTACTTACTTGCTAAAAAGATGATTGAAGCAGGTGCGTGTGCCATTCAAATAGAAAACCAAGTGTCTGACGCTAAACAATGTGGTCACCAAGCAGGTAAAGTAACTGTACCGCACGAAGATTTTTTAGCAAAAATTAACGCTGTACGTTACGCGTTTTTAGAACTCGGCATTGATAACGGTATTATTGTTGCGCGTACCGACTCATTAGGTGCAAGCCTTACGCAAAAAGTGCCTGTGTCACAAACGCCAGGAGACTTAGCTAGCCAGTACAACGCGTTTTTAGAAACCACACCTATTAACGGTGTAGATGATTTAAACGAAGGCGATACGGCAATGAAAATTAATGGCCAATTATGTAAGCCAACGCGTTTAGAAAACGGTTTATACCAGTTCCGCGAAGGCACTGAAAAAGACCGCGTAGTACTAGATTGTGTAACAAGCTTACAATCGGGCGCTGACTTATTGTGGATTGAAACCGAAAAACCACATGTTAAACAAATTGCAGAGCTAGTTAACCGCGTTAAAGAGCAAGTACCTGATGCTAAGCTTGTTTATAACAATTCACCGTCATTCAACTGGACGCTTAAGTTCCGTGAGCAAGTGTACCAAGAGTGGCAAGAAGCGGGTCGCGACTTGAGCGCTTACCCAAGTCTAGGTGATAATAAAGGCCTAATGGCGCCAGAAATGGACGATACAGAGCTTGCTGCTGAAGCGGATGTATTAGTGCAAAACTTCCAGCGCGATGGTGCACGTGAAGCGGGTATTTTCCATCACTTAATTACACTGCCTACATACCATACGGCTGCACTAAGCACCGATATTTTATCAGAAGGTTACTTTGGTGATATGGGCATGCTTGCATATGTACGTGATGTACAACGCCAAGAAATTCGCCGCGAACAAGCCTCAGTTAAGCACCAAGATTTAGCAGGGTCTAATATTGGCGATACGCACAAAGAGTACTTCTCTGGTGAAAACGCACTTAAAGCCGGTGGTGAAGATAACACCATGAACCAGTTTTAACTTTTCTAGATAGTGTTACTCAAGGGCCGTAAGGCCCTTTTTTTGTTGTATTAATATAAATCAGGCTCGGCTAAATTTAGTTTGGATCACTATTTAACTAGGTAGATATTAAGTACAGCTATATGGCTGCTTTTTTACTGTAAAGCCGCTTTAAAGTGCAAAATCCCCCTTTTAAAAGGCTGGTTTTTACTGTTTTACCCAGTATAAATAAAATAATAAACCGAAATTTTACTAACCTGGTGCCTCTATAAAACAATTTTTTACTAACTGAGTGCTTATAAACAGTGGCTCAAACCGATTTTTTACCAACTCAAGCGATTAAAATTACAATAAACCGAAATTTTACTAACTGAAAAACGCCTAAGTCCGATATGGATAAGCTCAAAACTGTAAAGGGGGTTTACAGTTTGGCATTAATTGACCTAAGCGTTGGTTAACTACAAAAAATAGCCACGTAGGCGTGGCTATTTTTAAACCTAAACACGGAGCTTATTTTTTGTTTGAGTGTTTATCAAACCACCATTGAATGTAGGCAACCTTGGTCATTAAGTTAGAAGGGCGCGCCGTAATACCGTGTGATGCATTAGGAATACGCACCATGGCGGTATCAACACCTTGTAACTTAAGGGCTTGATAAAACTGCTCGGTTTCAGAAATAGGGGTACGATAATCTGCCTCCCCTGTTAAAAGCATCGTAGGCGTTGTTACGTTACCTACATAGCTAATAGGTGAGCGTTTCATATAGTGCTCAATATGATCCCAAGGTTTACCTGGGAACCAGTAATCGGCAAAAAATGGATAAAAGTCGGCAGTTAGTACAAAACTGATCCAATTAATAACGGGTTTAGCCACCACTGCTGCAGCAAACCTGTCGGTGTGCCCTACAATCCATGCGGTTAATACACCACCGCCAGAGCCACCTGTTACAAATAATTTAGACTCATCAATAAAGCCTTTCGCTATTAGCGCATCAACGCCGGTCATTAAATCGTCAAAATCGTTACCTGGGTAATTATGATGAATTGTTTGAGCAAACGTTTTACCGTATGAGTCACTGCCTCGAGGGTTCATGTATAAAACTACGTTCCCTTTGGCTGCAAACAATTGCACCTCGGTACTAAAGTGAGGGCCATAATTAGCCACAGGGCCGCCATGAATTTCTAATACAAGTGGGTATTTTTTTGATTTATCAAACCCAGGTGGGTATGCAATCCAACCTTGAATTGGCAGCTGGTCGTGGCTCGATTTAAGCCAAATCTCTTCTACGTTGGCAAGTTCTTTATCGCCTAACGCATCGGCATTGAGTGTAGTGAGGCGACGAGCTTTGCCTCGTTTTATAGTGGCTATATCTGCAGGGCGCTGAATATTAGCAAGTGTAAAAGCAATATCGCCATCTTCGCTTACATCAAAATCGCCGCCCGAATAAGGACGACCAAACGCAACGCTACCTATTTGCTCGGTGAGCACTTTACGCTTACCACTGCGTGGTTGGTAGGCAAGGGCTGTTTGGCCTTCGTCTGCGTAGCTAAAGTAAACCCCTTTTGAATTGGCACTCCATTTAATTTGCCCCACACTTCTATCAAAATTAGGGGTTAGGCTTTTTGTATCGCCCGTTTTTAAATCACGAATATAAAGCTGCGTGTTTTCGTAATTGGTGCGTTTATCATCATACCCTGTAAAGGCCAAGTAACGCCCATCGGGAGATACTTTAGGTTGTTGGTCAGGGCCGTTTCTATTGGTAATGGCAGCAATTTTTAAGGTGCTTAAATCAAGCTGGTATATTTCACTATTAGTGGGCTTTAGTTGATTTTGCTCATGCCGATTGGCCGAAAAATAAAGGCTGTTGCCGTTTTTACTAAAGCTTACTTCGCCAGCGTTATTAAACTCATCGTGTGTGAGCTGCTTTGCATTGCCGCCATTTGCATCTATTGCAAATAATTGGCTAAAGCCTTTTTGGCTATAACCGCCTCCGTCGGCGCGGTAGTATACATCGTCTATAAATTTAGCAGGTTCGGCCCATGTAGCGCCTTTAGGCTTGCCAGGTAAGTTAACAGGTGGTGCACTGCTACTTGGTACAAACATACTAAAAATAAGCTGCTGAGAGTCGGGATGCCAGGTAATTGCGCGTGGGCTGCTGGTTAGGTTACTAATTTTTGCTACAGCACCTGTTTTAAGCCACTTCATATAAATTTGGCTGCTGCCATCGCGGTTAGATATAAACGCAAGGCGTTGCCCATCTGGCGATAGTACTGGGGAGTGATCCATATGCACGCCTGAGGTAAGCGGTTGCAGTTGTTTAGTTTTATAATCAACCGACCAAATGTTACTGACTTTACGGTCCGTTTTTATATCCATACGGTTACGAACAAAGTACACCGTTTTACCATCGTCTGTTATATCAATTTGATTGGCGTATTCAAGATTAAACACATCTTGTAGCTGTAATGTGTTGTCCTTTGCAAAAGCTAACTGGCTACTACCAAGTAATAAACTGCTACTTAAACTAAGTGCTAAAAGCGTCTTCATTTGTATTCCCTGTTGTGGTTTTTGTATATGTAGTTATATGTCAGCAGGCAAGGGATGAAAAGCGCGATGCGGTGAAACTATAATTTAATACCGGTTTAAGTAAAACATGCTTACTTTATAGTAATAAATAGCGGGCTTACTGCGTTAAATTTTTTATATGCAGCGCCATGTATTTCAGCGCTGTGTTACTTATGCTTTGTTACTGTGCTGTGTTGTTGCGCTTTTTTAAAGCGATATTAGTTTGTACATGATTGGACTAAATAGAGGTTTTAGCTGTAAAGCCCCTTTACAGCTAAATAGTTTTTAAAGTAAACATGCGTTTTATAGCTTGAGGCTTAATAACTAGTTAAAAGCAAGGTTAGGTTGCTGATGCACACAGTGATTTAATTTCTTTAATAAGTGCAATACCGGCTGCGTTATCGCCATGCACGCACAAACTGTTGGCATTTAAGTTTAGGGTGTTTCCTGAGCGAGTGGTTACACAACCGTCGGTTAATAGCTGTTTTACTTGTGCTAAAAGTACTGGCTTGTCGTGAACGCTGCCATCAAGGTGGCGAGATACTAAATGACCTTCGTCTGTATATTGCCTATCAGCAAAGGCTTCTAAAATAAGATCTACACCTAAACTATTGGCGGCAAAGGTGTGTTTTGCAGAGTCTTTTGTGGCTAACAGCATAAGCTTTAATGGTGCAGGGTAGTGCGCTATGGCAGTAATAACTGTTTGTAAAATATGATCGTTTTTCATCATGTCGTTATATAAAGCACCATGTGGCTTAACATATCTAAGTGTTAAGCCCTGTACTTTAGCCATGCCATCAAGGGCGGCAATTTGGTAATGTAAGCTATTGGTCAGTTCTTGCGCGCTAAGCGCCATAGAGCGCCTGCCAAAGCCTTGTTGGTCGGGGTAACTTGGGTGCGCACCTATTTGTACATTGTGCTGCTTTGCTAAATACAACGTATCGGCTATTACATCTGGGTCTCCACCATGAAAACCACATGCAATATTTGCCATATCAATATGAGGCATTACCTCATCATCTAATCCCATTTTCCATGCGCCAAAGCTTTCGCCTAAATCGCAATTAAGTTTCATTTTTTATCCCTTGTTATTATTATTTTATGGTAACTGGCAGTACGCCATGAGCGTGTGCATTGCCTAACAATACCTTAGCAAGCGCTGTAAACGCAGGCCCCGCAACAGCATTGTTTTTATCTGTATCTATATTATACGCATAAGAAGCAAGAACTGCATTAGCTCTGCTGCCAAACTGCGCTATGTCGTAGGGGGCACGCAAACTTATAAATATTGTTTTTTTATTCACTGATGCAGCTATATCCAGTAATGATGACAGCGCTTTAGGTTGCTCAGCGGTATTGAGTGCAAAGCGAGGGTCGTCTTTTAAATCATCCATTCCGCCAATCTCTACAGCGCTTTGATTAGGCGTAGCGTTGCCTGCAATAACAACATCTGCATTTTTAATTAAGCTATGCGCCTTTACAGGGTCAAACCCTTGTAAACTACTGCAACTATATTTAAGCGCCGCATTACTTATAGCGCTAAGCGCTTGCTGCATGGCCATGCATTTTCGGGTATCGGGCATAATAATATGGATGTGTTGCCCTTTTCTTAAATTAAGAGGCAATGCATTATTGTTATTTTTAACCTCAGTAATAGCATTTACGGCAAGCTCAGCTTCTATTTTGCGATGTGCTTGAGAGCCAATAATATCTTTTGCTTTAGCCAAAGTGCTTAATGGGTCTAGCTGTGTGGTTAATTTAAATTTATTTTTTAAAGCGGTTATACGCGCAGCCGATTGAGCAACTTCGTCTTTACTGAGTTGTTTATTATTAACAGAAGCGACTAATTCATCCATTAGTTTGTCGAGTGCGTTTAAATCAGCTGGTGTTCTGATCTCTATTGGCATAAGCGCTAGGTCAACGCCTGCTGCAAAGGTATTGATTACCGCTTGGGTTGGGGTGAAAAAATGACTAATGCCAGCCATATCTAAAGCGTCGGTTACCACCACACCTTGATAATTTAACTCCCCTCTTAAAATGTCAGTAATTATAGTACGCGACATAGTGGCGGGTTTTATCATGCTTTTGCCATCAACACTTACAAACGTACTGTTATCGAGTTGTGGGTATTGAATATGCGCCGTCATAATCATACCCGGGTTTTGCGTGGCAATTATGTGTTTAAAGGGAGCTAAATCTTGTTGATATATGTCTTCTTTGGAGTGATTTACTTGTGGTAACCCTGTGTGGCTGTCTACGTTAGTATCGCCGTGCCCTGGGAAATGCTTTAACGATGTAATAACGCCGTTGTTCTCAAATCCTGCCACTTGTGCTGCGCCTAATTTACTGACAAGTGCTGGGGTTTCACCAAACGAGCGCACATTAATTACCGGGTTGTCGGGGTTCATGTTTACATCTACCGTAGGGGCATAGTTAACATTAATACCTAACGAATTAAGCTCTTTAGCAATAACAGTGGCAGTTTGGGTTGCGTATTGAATGCCATACTTTTTATAGGTTGCACCAATAGACATATTACCAGTAAATGAAGTGGCAACATCGCGAGGTAAACGCGCTACTCGGCCGCCTTCTTGGTCTATCGAAATAAATAACGGCAGCTTTGAACTTGATTTACTCGCCGCAGCTTGTAATTGGCTATTAAGGGTAATGGTTTGCTCAATAGATTGGGTGTTTTCAGAAAATAAAATTACACCACCAATATTATGCTTAGCAATGGCCGCTGCTAGTTCATCAGGTAGGGTAGTAACCGGTGTTCTGCATTGTTTGCTTGACCCTTGCTGACAAAAATAGCGTAAATCGAGTATTAGTTTTTGCCCCAATTGTTGTTCAAGAGACAGTGTAGGCTTAGCAAAGGAAGATTGTAATGGCATTAAACACCCAGATAAAAAAACAACAGACGAAATAAAGCATTTATTTAGCAAAACACACTCCAACGCTAAATAGATAAGTGGCAGTAGCTTATCTATTTTTGTGTACAACTGCAAAGTGCAGCTGTTTGTATACACAGGGTAAATTGTAAGGCGTGTATCATGGCTGAATACGTTTTATCTAAATGGTGAGTAGGTGTTAAATTAGCTGTACTCACTGCCGCCGTTTTAAAAACTAAAGATTAAATAGTTCATTGTTTTAATTGGCCAGTTAACTATTAAAGCCGCGCAGGGGTTAAGCTATAGGCTAGCCACGGGAGTTATTAAAGGCTAAGCACAAACACTATTTATTGCCTGCATTACTATAAAGGCTTGACATATATAGTTAACTCTATATAGTAGGCCGCAGCTAGAAAGAAAGCATGATAGTTTATAAATCTTTATTTCGTTGTTGTATAAGTAATACTTGTAGTACCGTCCTGAAGTTTTTAAGTACCATCTCATTTTTTGCTACACCCGCTCTTATGAGCATATTTTTTATTTTTATATCAGGATATTACAATGTCTAACATCGTATCAGGTACAGTTAAGTGGTTCAACGAGTCTAAAGGTTTTGGTTTCATCGAGCAAGAAAACGGCCCAGACGTTTTCGCACATTTCTCAGCAATCAAAAGCGAAGGTTTCAAAACTTTAGCTGAAGGCCAACGTGTAGAGTTCACTCTTTCACAAGGTCAAAAAGGTCCTCAAGCGGATAACATCACTCCGTTATAATTTTTACTTTTAAAGTAAAAATAAAAAAAAGCGCTTAAGGCGCTTTTTTTGTGTCTAAAATTTGACTGTAAAATAGCGCCATCTATCATTTAATAATATAAATTAATGTAGTGGTGCGGTTATTCTAAAACTCTTTCCTTTTATTGCTTGTTTCTTCTTAAGCACGTTTACTTATGCAAACCATTTTAAGTTAGTTATTTATACAGATCAGTTTGCACCTTATAATTTTATAAACGAGCACGGCCAACTTGTTGGTGCTAACTACGATATAGTCAACGCACTGTGTATTAAAGCAGAAGTAGAGTGCGACTTTAAAGTCATGCCTTGGAAGCGTGCCGCAATGCTTGTGCATAAAAAGCCTTATTCAGCCATTTTTTCAATGGCGCAACATACTAACCGAATTCCTTTATTTAATTGGCTTGGCCCGTTAACTACTGCACGAACTTATTTTTATAAGTTAAAAAGCCGTCCTGATGTCACTGTAAATACCCTTAACGACACCACTCTTTATTCGTTAGGCATGGTAAGGGGAGATATATATCAATCATTGGTCAAAAAAATAGGGTTTGTAAATGGGCAAAACTTAATGACGTTTGGTGAAGAGCAACAATATATTCAGCTTTTTATAAACAATAAAATAGATCTTATTTTAGGCTCCGAACACGTTATTTATAACCAATTAAAGCCTTATAACGTGAGCTTACTTGATGTAGAGCAACTTACTGAGCTACCTGTAAGTAACGACCTTAAAGATAATTATTTAGCGTTTAATAAAGCGGTGCCGCAGCACATAGTAGATCGCTTTCAACGTGCCTTTAAAGTGCTAAAACAAGAGCGCAGTCTCGATTCGTTCATAGCGCCATATAGCAATAATTAATCACTAAGCCCCTATTTTAGACTTTATTACTTAGGCACTAATTAACGTAACTAAGCGTTAAAACTGCGCTTAAATAAGCAAGGTTTAGCTTCGGTGCTAGGGTAGCCCTTGGGTATTTTTAAGTGTGTAAAAGGCTTTTTGTAGCGCGTTTATATAGCGGATATCGGTGTTTTTATTTGCTGCCAAATAGGCATCTACCTTGAGTTCTTCTACATTATATATGGCTTTAACTTCAGCGTCAGGGGTGGGCAAATACTGACTTATTTGATGTATTAGTTCGGGGTCATCAACAATTAAGTCTACTTTTTTGGCAACCAGTAACGCATACGATTTTTGTATATCGGTGGTGAGCACAACCTCAAAACCCAAGTTGGTTAATATATCAGTAGAAAAGTCGTTACGTTGCATCGCTATTTTGTATTTTTTGCTTCCTCAGTATTGTTAATAATTATGTCGTCACGCTCTTTAAGCGCAACAAAAGCAAGTTCAAAATGCGAGACTGGGCCTATCCAATGAAAGTTGTTTTCTCGCCCTTTGGTGCGCGCTATGGTGTAAATAAAGGTGTTTTGGATAGTGCTGGCAAGTCTAAATGCTCGCGCCCATGGGTACATTTGTATATCGGGCGTTAGGTTCGCCTTTGCAAAAATAGCCCTTATAAACTCAGTGCCTTTGCCTGTCACTTTTCCATCAACGAGTATTTGATCGGGCGGCGAGAGTTCCGTGACAACTAAAAGAGGGTCTGAGCTTGCGTAGCTATTAAAAAAAACAAACAACAATACTAATAAAAGTTTACGCATTTATATAAATCGACTTATCAACAGCGGCTATTTTATGAGTGTGCTTAAAGGTAGAGCATCAATAAAACAGTAGGTTACATTAGGATAAACCTAAGTGTGGCCTAAAATTTATAATTTACCACTTTTCAATAATACAAATTTATCGCAAAAATATAAAAAGCCATGTGCGTATATGTACTTAAAGGTAAGAAAGAGAAAGTAGTTATTAAAAGGAAGAATATATTTATAAGGGCCCTAAAACGATAAAAGGGCCTTGCGGCCCTTGGTGAAGTATCGTTCAAGTCAGATAGTGCTTTAACCCCTTAAAGTACTATCTTCTTGTTTTGCAACACCGGTGTTCATCTCATTAAGTTTCTAAGCTAGCGAGAGGAAAAACCCAGCAATTGCTGCGCTCATAAGGTTAGCCATAGATCCTGCTAACACTGCTCTGAGCCCTAAGCGTGCGATATCCTTTCGCCGACTAGGCGCCATACCGCCTAATCCACCTAGTAAAATAGCTATCGACGATAGATTAGCAAACCCACATAACGCAAATGTTACAATTGCTTGAGTGTGCGCACTTAACGTATCGCGATAATTTATAAAGTCTAAGTAAGCAACAAATTCATTTACTACTAACTTTTGACCAATAAAACTACCTGCTATGATTGCCTCATCCCATGGTACGCCAAGTAACCATGCAACAGGAGCAAATACATAACCTAAAATTTCTTGTAGCGTTAAAGTAGGGTAATCAAACCACCCACCAATACCGCCTAGTAAACCGTTTAATAATGCTATTAGTGCTACGAAAGCTAATAGCATTGCGCCCACATTTAGCGCTAAATGCATGCCGTTAGCTGCGCCTGATGCTGCTGCATCAATAACATTAACTGGCTTGTCTTCATCGGTGTCTAAATCAGCAAGCGTATCTTTAGGTGTTTCGGTCTCTGGCACAATCATTTTGGCCATTAAAAACCCACCTGGTGCAGCCATAAAGCTAGCGGCAATTAAATACTTAAGCTCTACACCAATAATTACGTAACCTGCCATTACAGAGCCTGCTACCGTGGCTAAGCCACCTACCATTACTGCAAACAACTCAGACTTAGTCATGGTTGCTATAAACGGCTTAACAATTAAGGGTGCTTCAGTTTGGCCTACAAATATATTAGCCGTTGCTGAGAGCGATTCTGTGCGCGAGGTTTTCAATAGTTTTTGTAAACCGCCGCCCAGAATTTTAATTATCCAATCCATAATGCCAATGTGGTAAAGCACAGCAACAAGTGCTGAGAAAAACACAATGACCGGTAAAACTTGAATAGCAAAAATAAAACCGAGTGTATCTTGCGATGCAAGAGGGCCAAATAAAAACCCAATCCCGTCGTTTGCAAAGCTAATTACCGAAGAGACGGCACTAGACATACTTGCTAACACATTTTTACCAGCTTCAAAAAACAGTACAAACCCACCAATAACTACTTGCATAGCAAAGGCTATCGCTACGGTGCGTAAGTTTATTGCTTTACGATTAGTCGAAGCCGCAAAAGCAATACTTAGTAGTACAAACATGCCTACTAAGCTCATAAATGTTGTCATACAGATGTTTCCCGTTATTATTCTTGTAGTAAATACTTAATTTTACTTTTAATAATATCAATCGCAACGCGGTTCATTCCGCCTCGAGTCACAACCAAATCAGCGTTATGCTTTGAAGGCTCAATAAATTGATAAAACATCGGTCTAACAGTTGCTTGATATTGCTCAACAACAGATTGTAATGTTCTGCCTCTTTTTTCCATGTCTCGTTGCATACGACGCATTAAGCAAATATCAAGGGGTGTATCTATAAATACCTTAATATCAAATTCTTTATTAAGTGCTTTATCACTTAATAATAAAATACCTTCTACTATTAAAATTTTAGCTGCAGCAACGCGACGAGTTTCATCGCTTCGTGTGTGTTGTGCATAATCATAAGTAGGTACTTCGACAGAGTTACCACTACGAAGTTGAGTTAAATGTTCAAGCATTAACTCATGTTCAAATGCATCAGGATGGTCGTAGTTAGTTTGCGTACGGTGTTCCATAGGCAAATGCGACTGATCCTTGTAATAAGCATCTTCTTCAATAATGGCGATAGCGCCTGGTTCAAGCTCATTAACCAACTCATTGTAAATAGTTTGGCTAAAAAGAGATTTGCCCGACGCTGATGCGCCAGCAATAGCTATAATAGTTCGTGTCACTAAAGTTCTCACCCACACAGAAAGGAAAAGTTGTTTGGTTGATCACAATAGCAAAAAAGACACGAATAATCTCTTTTGCTTTGCTTAAGAACGCAAATTTATAATGTTTAGCTTTTATGAAACAGGACTTATGTCCTGTACGGAAAATTCGATCAGCGGATAAAGTAACCACCTAGAAGCAAAGTGAGGTCAACATGGCAAGAGCAATCATCTTAATGGCAGACAGCCTAGGTATAGGTGCAGCACCCGATGCAGACAAATTTGGTGATGTTGGAGCAAATACACTCGCCCACTTATTAAAAGCATACCACGACGAAACGGGTAAAGCGTTATCGTTACCTAATTTATCTAAATTAGGTTTAATCGATGCCTGTGAGGCAGCGGGCGGTGAAACGTGTTTAGTTTCTGAGCGTCAAGCATCGCAAGGTGCATGGGGTTATGCAAAAGAGCTTTCAAGCGGTAAAGATACGCCATCAGGGCACTGGGAAATGGCCGGCGTACCTGTGTTATTTGATTGGGGCTACTTCCCTAAAACACAGCCGAGTTTTCCACAAGAATTTGTAGACGAATTTATAGCCGCTACCGGTATACCTGGCATTTTAGGCAACTGCCATGCATCAGGCACTACCATATTAGAGCAGCTAGGCGAAGAGCACGTAAAATCAGGCAAACCAATTTGTTACACCTCAGCGGATAGCGTGTTTCAAATTGCCGCACACGAAGAGTCTTTTGGCCTTGAGCGCCTTTACGAAGTGTGTGAAATTGCCCGCGAATTACTTGATAAACTAAATATAGGCCGTGTTATTGCTAGGCCATTTTTAGGCACAAGCAACGCAGATTTTGCCCGTACTAGTAATCGTCGCGATTATTCAGTATTGCCGCCAGCACCGACCCTATTAGATGTGCTATCTAAACACGGCGGTGAAGTAATAAGCATTGGTAAAATTGCAGATATATATGCACACCAAGGCATTACCCAAAAACACAAAGCCCCAGGGCTGATGAATTTGCTTAAAAAAAGCAGCGAAGTATTAGCAAGTGCGCCAGATAACAGCTTAATTTTTACCAATTTAGTTGATTTTGACGAAAAGTTTGGCCACCGTCGCAACCCAGTTGGCTATGCAAAAGCGTTAAAAGAATTTGACGATTACTTACCAACTATACTAAACCAATTAAATGCAGATGACGTGTTAATGATCACTGCAGATCACGGCTGTGACCCAACCTTTCCAGGTTCAGAACACACCCGCGAATATGTACCAGTTATAGCTTATCAACCGGGCATGCAAAATACCCCGCTTGGCGAGCGCAATAGCTTTGCAGATATAGGCCAAACCCTTGCACAGTGGTTTAACTTACCTGCACTTGAATACGGTGACGGCTTTTTAAATAAGCTAAACGCGCCTAAATAAAAAGGAAAACAATTAATGAGTACTCCGCATATTAGTGCAAACGTTGGTGACTTCGCTGAAACAGTATTAATGCCGGGCGATCCGCTTCGTGCACAATACATTGCTGAAAACTTTTTAGATGATGCAGTACAAGTAACAGGCGTACGTAACATGTACGGCTTTACAGGCACATACAAAGGTAAACCTGTAAGTATTATGGGTTCGGGCATGGGCATACCATCTATGTCTATTTATGCGCGTGAGTTAATTGTAAGCTTTGGCGTTAAAAATATTATTCGTATTGGTACCTGTGGTGGTATTGGTACAGATATTAAAATTCGCGACGTAATTTTTGCACAAGGCGCAAGCACCGACTCAAACGTAAACCGTGCACGCGTTCGTGGTTACGATTTTTCAGCAATTGCTAACTTTGACCTACTTTTAAACGGTGTTAACGCCGCTCAAGACCTAGGCATTAAAGCAAAAGTAGGTAATGTATTTACTACCGATACCTTCTACCAAGCTGACGACACATTCTACAAAGACCTAGATAAACTAGGTGTACTAGCTGTAGATATGGAAACAGCAGGTTTATATGGTGTAGCTGCAGAGTATGGTGCTAACGCAATGGCACTATTTACCGTAAGTGACCACGTGATCACCGGTGAAGCAACACCTGCAGATGAGCGCCAAAGCACATTTAACGAAATGGTTAAAATTGCTTTAGAGTCTATTTAATAAACGCAATTTTATTAAATTAGCAAACAGTTCCTTGGTAACGTATTCACTAAGTTTTGGAGACACGCCCAAAGTGAAGTGAGACTAAACCCCCAAAGCCGCATTTTATGCGGCTTTTTTTATACCTATAAAAGCGCTACTTTTAAAGCGCCAGCAAGCTGCACAGTACGAGCTAACCGCGTAGCTGGAGCTAACCTCGCGTTTGGTATTAATTTCATCGCGGCATAAAGCCGCTGCTACTCATCTTTTTAATCAAACTAATGTTATCCAAAGTAAAAGCATTACGTTTAAAAAGTCGCTACACCCAGTGTCACTCTTACTAAGTTAATGCTAGTGTATAAATTACAACCATTTATTGTTTTTGTTGTTTAACCGTTAAGCTAGGGAGTTGACTATGTCTAACTGGGTAGATGCAACCGTAAAAAAAGTAACATGGTGGAGCGATACGCTTTTCAGCCTGGTAGTAAACGCAAGCGTAGAGCCATTTAAAGCAGGGCAGTTTACTAAGCTCTCGATTATGGAGGGCGATAAACGTATTGCTCGGGCATACTCTTATGTAAACGCGCCTAATAACCCCGATTTAGAATTTTACCTTATCAATGTAGAGGGCGGCTTATTATCGCCTAGGTTGGCGCAATTAAAACCAGGCGACACTGTATTAATAGAGCAACGTGCCACAGGCTTTTTTACCTTAGACGAAATACCACCAAGCGAGCAGTTATGGATGCTAGGTACAGGCACTGCAATAGGGCCGTTTTTATCTATTTTGCAGCAACAAGAGGTATGGCAAAAATACACACAGATTAATTTAGTGCACGGCGTACGTTTTAATGCCGATTTAAGCTATCAAAATCTAATACACACCCTAATAAACGCACACCCTACACAGCTTAACTATATTCCGGTTGTAAGCCGTGAAGAGCCACAACAAGGCCTAAAAGGGCGTATAACTACAGCAATTCAAAACGGCGAGCTATTTAGTAAAGCCTCTGAAACCCCAAGCCCGAGTAATTCGCAATTTATGATTTGCGGTAACCCACAAATGGTAAAAGACACCACACAGTTACTTTTAGACAAAAACTTTAAACGAAACCGTCGCAGAGACCCAGGGCACATAACGGTTGAGCAGTATTGGTAAAGTGTATAACAATCATTTAATTGCTACCCGAAAACGCTCAAATTTGTTATGTTGCAGCATTAACAGCGTTATATGTTCATATTAGGAAAGTTATGAAATCGTTATCTATTATTTTTGCCTCGCTTATTGCCACTGTTGCCCTGATCAGTTATGCAGCAGAGCAAACCGAAGAGACTCAAGAAGAGCAAAAAAGTACCGAGCAAGCGTCAAGCTCTACTCAAGCCAGCAATTCACCAACAAAAGCAAAAGATGAAAAGTTAAACACGCTTGAGTACCAAGCCCCACAGCTTAAAACGCCAACAGTAGATACTACTAAACCTGACGACTCAAAAGTACTGGGTAGCGAAACCCCAAAACCGGTAGAAAAACCAAAAAACAAAGTAGAAAAAGCAGCAGCTGTGGCCGAGGCAGAAAAAGCGGTAACGCAAGCCAAAGAGGCATTAACTGCTAAGCAGCAAGCTAAAGCTAAGCAATCTCGAGAGTCGCTTGCTGTTGTAGAGCAACTAGTAGAAGCCTATAACGCACGTAATATTGAACAATTTATTCGTATGTATGATGAAGATGTAGAGTTTTATATTTTTCCTAATGAGCTATTATTTAAAGGAAAAGAAAAACTAATAGCCCGTTATGGCTTAATGTTTAAAAAATTAAAGTGTATTAATAGCTCGCCAATAAAGCGTATTGTGCACGGCGACATAGTAATAGACCACGAACTATCAGAAACCTGTTCAACAGACGAAAACGTGGTAGATAAACGCTCTGAGTTAGTATCGAGCTACCAAATAAAAGACGGAAAAATAATCCGCGTATTATTTTTTAGATAATTATAAAAGGCATACTATGCAGTTAGCAGACGACAAAAAAATTCGCTTAATGTATCGCATTGAGCCAGGGTGTTTAGGGCCGCAGGGCGCAGAACACATAGAAGACTTTTGTCGTTATGCTAATAAGCATATTAAATCACCTTATTACGGGCAATTTTTGTTTTTACCACGTTTTGATAAACAAAAAGATGAGCGTCAATACAGCGTAAAAAACCGCAACCTATCGCGAGTGCAAGCCAAAGCCTATTTAAACCATTTTGAAATTGATATAGATACCTTCGAAGAGCAACTAGACGAACTCCTCACCAAAGCCATCGATTTATACTTTAAACGATAATTATAAACGCCTGAATACAAGTTTTACCCTGTAGCTAATTTTGCCTGTAGACGCCTAGTTTGCTCAGGTTGATGCGTATTTTCTCATTAATTGCCCCACAGAGGGCATTTCGCGCTACACAGAGAAAACAGGCATTGGTGAGTTACTTCTTTGTGGTGACATAATCACATTTAAACGAAAGTTTGAGCTAACTACGTAGCAGCGAGTTTATCTCGCGTTTTATATTGAATTTTTTTCGCGGCATAAAGCCGCTGCTACTCATTAATTTCACCACAGAGGCGCTTCGCGCTACACAGAGAAAACACAGGTATTGGTGATTTATTTCTCCAGTTTTTCTCCTACTCTCCTCCTTCACTTCTCGGTGGTGACATAATCACTTTTAAACGAAAGCATGAGCTAACTACGTAGCAGATGTATGGACTCCTCCCCATTAACGGGAGAGTACGGTATAAAGAAATTGCAAAACAACTTTTACCAATTAAGGAGTCCATACATGGCACAGTCTAATTTAATTGCTATTGATTTAGCAA
>NZ_JAQREZ010000066.1:0-20428 GCF_028598715.1 Pseudoalteromonas sp. GABNS16E | reverse complement strand
AATGAGAACAGCTTATGCCTTACTTAAAAAAGGAACGAATTATGAGCCAACAGCACTGACAGCCTAAAGTAAAAGAATAAAAAATCAGTAAGCAGAAGAATTGAACAAGCCAAGATAGAGCATTAAGTGGTGAGACCTACCCTTGATAGCCTGAAAACCCGCTAGTGTACGAAGATACCGTGTAGCAGATAAGGCACAAGGGCGCGAAAACATCAAAGTGACCGAGGTAGCGCCTCATTAGAGTCCGTATATAAGTACGCAATCACATCAGCTTAATGTAAAAAAGGCTTGTGCAATCGGAGGAGTCCATATAAGCGGGTTTAGCCAAAAGCGATAATTCCTTGACTGCAATTCGACCTGAAAAACGTGATCATTTTAGATCTAGGCCTATTTAAAAAACGCGACATAAAGTCGCTGCTACGTGCTTATACAATCTCTTAAACAAAAAAGCCGCTGTAAAAACAGCGGCTTTTAAAAAATTCTCGTTAATTAAAAACTAGTGCTCTTCATTAACGATATTGAGATTGTACTTAGGTATTTCAACTACTAAGTCTTCATCTCTAATAACTGCTTGGCATCCTAAGCGAGATTCTGACTCTAAGCCCCATGCTTTATCTAGCATGTCGTCTTCTAGCTCATCGCTTTCATCTAGTGAGTCAAAGCCTTCGCGGATCACTAAATGGCATGTAGTACATGCACACGATTTTTCACATGCGTGTGGAATGCTAATGCCGTTTTTAAGGGCCACATCAAGGACTGTTTCGCCCGCAGGCGCTTCAAGTGCTGCACCGTCAGGACATAATTCCGGATGGGGAAGAAAAATAATTTGTGGCATTCTAACCTCTTTAAACGTTGTCTACTGACTGCCCTGTAAGGGCCTTTTTAATTGATGCATCCATTCTGCGCGAAGCAAAATCGCTGCTAGCGTTATCTACTTTTTCAATTGCGGCTTTAATATCACTTGGCTGCTGTGCGGTTTCGCGCACTTTATCAAGCTCACTTATTTCAGCTTTTAAATTAGCAAGTTGAATATCGTCGAGCAAGTCACCGTCGCTAGCTAGTGACGCCTCTAGTGCTTCTATAACACGTAGCGCTTCTACTTGTTGCTCTTTAAGCATACGTGCCTGCATGTCGTCTTTAGCGTTACTCATTGACTCTTTAAGCATGTTAGCTACTTGGTCATCAGATAAGCCAAACGATGGTTTAACTTGGATTTCAGCTTGCACACCAGTTGATTTTTCCATTGCTGATACACTTAACAAGCCATCGGCATCCACTTTAAAGGTAACACGAATATGTGCAGCGCCTGCTGCCATAGCCGGTATGCCTTTTAAGCTAAATTTAGCCAGCGAGCGGCAATCGTCAACCAGTTCGCGTTCACCTTGTAGCACATGTAAAGACATTGCCGTTTGGCCGTCTTTAAAGGTAGTAAATTCTTGTGCACGAGCAACAGGAATAGTGGTATTACGCGGAATTATTTTTTCAACTAACCCACCCATCGTTTCAAGGCCAAGTGACAGTGGCAATACATCAAGTAATAGCATGTCAGAATCGGGCTTGTTACCTACTAATACATCAGCTTGTAATGCGGCACCTAGTGCAACAACACGATCCGGGTCGATTGAAGTAAGCGGCTCTTTTTCAAAAAAACCTTCTACTTGGCTGCGAACCAGTGGCATGCGAGTTGAACCGCCTACCATTACAACTTGTAGCACTTCTTCATTTTCGATGCCAGCATCTTTTACAGCACGACGACACGAACGAAGTGTTTTTTTAACAAGTGGCATAGCCAGCTCGTCAAAGGTTTCGCGTGTCACTTCTACGGTGTGTTTTTGCTCGTCAAATTCAAGCACTACATTTACTTTTGCGTACTGGCTTAGCGCTTCTTTACAGGCTTTTGCTTTATTAATAAATAAGCGAAGCACAGAAGGCGATAATGCCGAAATACCGGTTTGCTGCTTAAAGTAATCGACTAATAGCGAATCGAAATCATCGCCACCTAAGCTTGAATCACCGCCAGTTGCCATTACTTCAAACACACCTTGGTGTAAGCGAAGTATTGAAATATCAAAGGTGCCGCCGCCTAAATCGTAAACAGCAATGATACCTTCTTGGCCCGAGTCTAAACCGTAAGCGACTGCCGCAGCGGTTGGCTCGTTTAATAAACGTAATACGTTAATGCCAGCAAGCTCTGCTGCATCTTTAGTGCTTTGGCGCTGTGCGTCATCAAAGTACGCAGGCACGGTAATTACTGCACCTAAAATGTCTTGATTACCAAAGCTTTGCTCTGCACGCGCTTTTAGAGCCGCTAAAATATGGCTAGAGGCTTTAACAGGGCTGATTTTTCCGGCATCGGTTTGAATGGCAAGCGAGCCGTTATCTTCACAAAACTGGTACGGTAATTGGCCGTAGCTTTGCTCTATTTCAGCTTGGGTTTTACCTAAAAAACGCTTAACTGAAATAAGGGTATTGGCTGGGTCTTGTGTTGCAGCTTGTGCAGCATCGGTACCTACCGTGATGCCGCCAGCTTGGTAACGCACAACCGATGGCAACATCGCTGCACCAAGGTCATCTGTTAATGTGCGGGCTTCGCCACTTTGTACCGTTGCAACCAATGAATTAGTGGTACCTAGGTCAATACCTATTGCTAATTTGTGTTCATGTGGTGCCGCGCTCTGCCCCGGCTCAGCAATTTGCAATAATGCCATAATGCTCTTTAAACTCGTGTTGCTCGCTTTACAGCAAGTAATTAATCGTCAAATAAACTGTCTTCAATGCGCTCAAGTTCGTTTTCTAATTTATATACAAACTTTAATTTGCGAATGTTGTCAGCAGCTTGTTGATATTGCGCCTCGTCGTTACTTGCAAGTTGCTCGGCAAGTTCATTACTGTATTGGATTTTTAATTGCTTTATTTGTGATTCAAAATTGGCGATAGCGGCCTCAGGATTACTTGCTGAAGCGAGCTCTTCAAGCTCTTCACGCAGTTCCATTTGCTGCATTAAGAACATTGGATCTTGCAGTGTTTGTTGCTCAGCTCGAATATCAACACCTAGTTCGCTGAGCATATATTCAGCTCGTTTTACTGGGTGTTTTAGCGTTTGTAGCGCATCGTTAATTTCAGCGGTACTTTGTACGGCCATTAACTTATCACGGCTGCTCGCATTGGCGTGGCGATCGGGATGCACTGCGCGCTGCAGCTCTAGGTAATGCTTATTTATTGTTGCCAAGTCAATGTTGTAATCAACTGGTATTGCAAATAACTCAAAGTAACGCATAGCTTCAACCAATAAAATTTAGAAATACAAATTTCACAAATAACAAAGCCCTACAATTACTGGCAGGGCTTAAAAATACTACAAAGGTAGCTGAGCTTAAACAGTAAAGCTTTCGCCACAACCACACTCGTCGGCTTGGTTAGGGTTATTAAATTTAAACCCTTCATTTAAGCCTTCTTTGGTGTAGTCAAGCTCAGTGCCGTCAATGTAAACCAAGCTTTTAGCGTCAACAATTAAGGTAACGCCTTTAGCTTTAAAGGTTTCATCGTCTTCGTTAAGCTCATCAACAAACTCGAGTACATAAGCAAGACCTGAACAGCCCGTCGTTTTAATGCCAACGCGCAGGCCTAAACCTTTACCGCGGTTTGCTAAAAATGATTGTACGCGGTTTGCTGCCGCATCTGTCAATGTCACTGCCATGAATTTCTCTTACTTCGCTTGTTTGCTTTTGTAATCAGCAATTGCTGCTTGAATTGCATCTTCAGCTAAAATTGAACAGTGAATTTTCACTGGTGGTAATTCAAGCTCTGCACTGATGTCAGTGTTTTTAATAGTTGATGCTTCGTCTAGTGTTTTGCCTTTCACCCACTCTGTTACAAGCGATGATGAAGCAATTGCACTGCCGCAACCGTATGTTTTAAATTTTGCATCTTCAATAACGCCTTCAGACGATACTTTAATTTGCAATTTCATTACGTCACCACATGCTGGTGCGCCAACCATACCCGTTGCCACTGACGGATCATTTTTGTCTAAAACACCAACGTTACGTGGGTTTTCTACGTGGTCGATTACTTTATCACTATAAGCCATAATTCTATCCTCATTACCTGCTACGGTAGGTGCTCACTCGTATTAGTGGTGAGCCCATTCAACTGAATCTAAATCAACACCTTCTTGATGCATTTCCCATAAAGGAGACATCTCGCGTAGGCGACCGATAGAGTTTTTCATTAATTCAACGGTGTAATCAATTTCTTCTTCGGTAGTAAAACGGCCAATACTAAAACGAATTGAGCTGTGTGCTAGTTCGTCGTTACGGCCAAGTGCGCGTAGTACATATGAAGGCTCTAAGCTTGCTGATGTACACGCAGACCCTGATGATACCGCTATGTCTTTTACTGCCATAAGTAACGACTCACCTTCAACAAAGTTGAAGCTGATGTTTACAATACCTGGTACTGATTGGTCTTGTGCGCCGTTAAAGTATACTTCGTCCATATCAGCCATAATGCCGTCAATTAGGCGTTTACGTAATGCGCTGATGTGTGCGTGATCTTTTTCAAAATCTTGCTTAGCAATTCTAAATGCTGCACCCATACCTACTAGCTGATGAGTTGCAAGTGTACCTGAACGCATACCACGTTCATGGCCGCCACCGTGCATTTGCGCTTCTAGGCGAGCGCGTGGTTTACGACGAACGTAAAGTGCGCCAACACCTTTAGGGCCATATACTTTGTGGCCTGAGAACGACATAAAATCAACTTTAAGCTGTTGTACGTCGATTAATACTTTACCTGCGCTTTGTGCTGCATCTACGTGGAACATAATTTTACGTTCGCGACACATTTCGCCAATAGTATTGATATCTTGAATTACACCTAGCTCGTTATTAACGTGCATAATGCTGACAAGAATAGTGTCGTCACGCATAGTTTCTTCAAGCTTTTTAAGATCTAACAGGCCGTTTTCTTCAACGTCCATGTAGGTTACTTCAAAGCCTTGGCGCTCAAGTTCACGACACGTATCGATTACTGCTTTGTGCTCAGTTTTAGCGGTAATAACGTGCTTACCTTTCTTTTTGTAAAACTGCGCTGCACCTTTAATTGCAAGGTTATTTGATTCTGTTGCGCCCGATGTGAAAACAATTTCACGCGGGTCGGCATTAATTAAATCGGCAATGTCTGTACGCGCTTGGTCAACTACTTCTTCAGCTTGCCAACCAAAACGGTGCGAACGTGACGCAGGATTACCAAAATTACCGTCCATTGTCAGGCATTGCATCATTTCTTTTGCAACACGCTCGTCAACAGGCGTGGTCGCTGCGTAATCTAAATAAATCGGTAACTTCATTTCTCTCTCCGCTGCAGGTCAACTTTTATAGTTGACAGCTTACTTGAATGTTTTCCAACTGCTTAATTGCATTATTGATGCTGTTATCTTGGCGAGATGCGATTTCTTTCACATCTGATTTTTCCACCAATTCAGCTAAGGTAATATTATTTAAAAACTCTTCGATACGTGCGCTTAAATCAGACCATAGGTTATGAGTTAAACAACGCATACCGCTTTGACACCCGGTATCGGCACCTTGGCAACGTGTTGCATCTACCGATTCGTCTACGGCGCTAATTACATCGCCAACAGAGATAACCGCGGCTTCTCGGCCTAGCAAATAACCGCCGCCAGGACCACGAACCGAGCTCACTAAGCCATTTTTACGTAAACGGGCAAATAATTGCTCAAGGTAAGACAAAGAAATTTCTTGTCTTTGTGAAATATCAGCAAGGGCAACAGGACCTACACTCGCATGTAGTGCAACATCCAGCATAGCTGTTACGGCATATCTGCCTTTTGATGTTAACTTCATAACGCCCCCCGCACAAAAGAGTGCAAATTTTAATTACCAGAGTAAAATAGTCAAGTATTATCACTTGATAAAAATTTGATTAGAGAACACTGTTCTATTAACAAATTTTTAATACCTGACCTTTTTGGTCAAGTATTAGGTGTATTGTAATTACTTGAGTGTTTTAGTCAAGTATTAGCTCGTTATTTACCCGCAGGTTTTTATAACCAATCGCTATACCTTACTTAGGAATAGATTTATTAATTGAGGTAAGAATACCGCGCAGTATGTTCAGCTCTGCCTCTTCTGGGCGTGCACGGTTAAACAAACGGCGTAGCTTGGTCATTACTAAACCTGGATGCTGCTTAATAATAAAACCGGTGTTATCGAGCGTCTCTTCTAAATGCTCGTAAAATAACTCTGTTTGTTTTGAGCTTGGGTAAGCAGTCTCATCGTCTGCTTGCTCAGCCTTTGGCTGCTGATTTAAAAACGCCATACGCGTTTCGTAGCTTAGTGTTTGTACCGCCATAGCTAAATTAAGCGAGCTGTACTGTGGATTTGCAGGAATACATACATGATAATTACACAGCTGTAGCTCTTCGTTAGTTAAACCGCTGTTTTCACGGCCAAATACAAGCGCTACAGGGCCGTTTACAGCCTCAGCAACTAGCTTTTCACCGCACTCACGTGGCTCAACCATAGGCCAAGACAGCGTGCGTGAACGAGCACTCGTACCAATAGTTAATGCACAATCGGCAATCGCATCAGCCACGGTATCAACAATAACCGCATTACCTAAAACATCGGTTGCACCGGCTGCTAAGGCGCTTGCATGGCTGTCTACTTCACAAGCAGGGTCCACTAAATACAGTTTTGATAAACCCATGGTTTTCATGGCGCGAGCCGCCGAACCAATGTTGCCAGAGTGTGAGGTATTAACTAAAACGATGCGAATATCATCTAAGATCATTGCTGTGCTACTTTACTATGCCAAAAAATTGTGCGAATTCTAACATAAAAGCGCGCTAAGATCCTAGATCCTTAAAGCCGATCAACACGCTAAATACCGTTAAACCATGGCCGCTTTTACATACACATCAAAACGGTTCTTTTTTGTTTTAATTTGCATGCTGGGGGTTTGATTGTTTAAAAATGGGGCGTAATCGGGGCGTTTAACGACCACACGCTTACTGGCAAGTGGGTAGGCGAATTCAAGTAAGTCATCTGCGTCGGTATCTGCGCCTACTAATGCCTGAAATACACGCATTTCTTTTTTAACTAACGCTGATTTTTCTCGGTGTGGAAACATAGGATCTAAATACACTACATCAGGCATGCTCTCGCACTGCTCTAACAACGTGTGGCTTGAGCCAAACACTAAGCTCATATTTTGCTGCATCCAAGAACCAATCTCTGCATCTTCGTAAGCGCGTTTTAAGCCATCAAATAATAAAGCTGCTACCACAGGGTGGCGCTCATGCAGTATAACCTTACAACCAAGTGACGCTAGCACAAAGCCATCTCGGCCAAGCCCGGCAGTGGCATCAAGTACAACAGGGGTTGCGCCTTTATTTAACCCTACCGCTTTTGCGATTGATTGGCCTTTGCCGCCGCCAAACTTACGCCTGTGAGCAACAGCACCAGTTACAAAGTCTACGTTTATTGCGCCAAGTTTAGGCTCGTCGCTTTTTAAAAGGCTAAGGCCTTTATCGTCGTAATGCAGAGTAAAACCGCTACAACTTTGCGCCCATTGGGCTAAGTTAAAACGCGTTTCTAGCTCATTTAAATATGGGCGACACTCTTTAAAAGCACACTGAATAACCACTACACACTCCGACGAAAAATTTCAGCTGCAGTATAACAAGCGTTAAAGCACTAAAATAGCTCTATATCGCTTTGATGCGCAAGACTATGTGAGCTGGCCTCCTCTACTTTAGAGCGTAAGTTGCACAATAATTCGTTGCGGCTCTCGGTCACTTGTTTAAGCTGGTACTTTATAAACGCTAAATCACTATTTGCGGTTACTAGCAGCTGCATAGTTTCGTCTAATTGCGACATGTATAAAGTTAAATCAGCAGGATTAGCGTGTGCTTGTGTTTGCTTAATTGCACAGTTGAGTTCATGAAGCTGCTCTATAAACTGCCTTGTGTAGTCGTTTTGTACAACATTTTGGCTAGTAAGTTGCTTTACTATATCTTGCAAAGCAGTGCTAATTTGGGCGGCTTGTTCAAAGCTATTTTCGTTTCTTTCCATAGCAACGACCTTTTCGTTTGTCACTTCGAGTATGTGCGGGAATAAGTCTTTATAACGGCCGTATAAAGCACGATTATCAGCCGGCATATTCTTAATTAATAAAGATATTTTGGGGTAGTTAATAATGGTGCTGTTACCAATATCCACAAACCGATTGGCATTACGGTGCTGCTCTAAAAGCTCCTGCTCGAGCGGGCATACACCACTTTCTAAACTATAAAAATAGCTCCCCCCCTGATACCAAAACACAATAACCACGTCTAAATTAAACGGGCTGAAAAAGGCAAGTAAGTGCTCGCTTAACGAATGAAAGTTATGACAGTGATAGCTTTGCCCCACAAACCTAACAATACGCCCCATATCCCCCGACTCCGCCAAAGCCATTGCGGCGGTATCTTGCGCTTTAGCTACATCAAATTTTAGCTTTTCACATTGCTGCCGGTACTCATAAAGCACTTTAATGCGTGCCATTAGCTCTTCGGTGTTGAAGGGTTTTATTATGTAGTCAGACGCGCCTACGCTGTAGCCTTTTACTCTATCGTTAAGCTCCACCTTAGAGGACAAAAACATAACGGGTATATCGTGTGTTGACTCATCTTCTTTTAGTGCTTGGCATACTTGGTAGCCGGATTTACCGGGCATTTCTATATCAAGTAAAATTATGTCGGGCGTGTGCTTTTTGGCTAGCTTAAGTCCTTGTTCGCCATCTTTAGCGTGAATAAGCTTACAAAAGCCCGCTAAAGCCTCTTCAATAATTCGATGAACATATAAATCGTCATCAATCGTTAGTACCAACTTTGCCATGCCCTAGTCCATTTTACTGCGTATACACAAAGCATAGTACGGGAGGTTAAAATTACTAGAAACAATTGGCCAATATATTAAAAAACATAAAAAAGCGCCATATAGGCGCTTTATAAGGTTAAGTAGTTGTTTATGCAGCTATACCACTGTGACGCAGTAAGGCATCAACATTTGGCTCGCGACCACGGAACTTTTTAAATAACTCCATAGGTTCTTCACTGCCGCCTTTTTCTAAAATATTTTCTAAGAAGGCCTTACCTGTTTCGGCGTTAAAAATACCGTCTTCTTCAAATTTAGAAAATGCATCGGCAGAGAGTACCTCAGCCCATTTGTACGAGTAGTAACCGGCGCTGTAGCCACCTGCAAAAATATGACTAAAGCCATGTTGAAAACGATTAAACTCAGGCGGGTTAACCACCGACGTGCGGCTACGTACGTCGTTTAAAATTGCTTGAATTTGGCACTCTTGGTTTGCCTGGTAGTCGTGGTGGATTCTAAAATCGAACAATGAAAATTCAATCTGACGCAGCATTTGCATGCCAGAATTATAGTTTTTGGCAGCCAGTAGCTTATCAAGTAGCTCTTTTGGTAATGGCTCACCACTTTCAAAATGGCCTGAAATAAAGCTCAGCGCTTCTTCATCGTAACACCAGTTTTCTAAAAATTGGCTTGGTAGTTCTACGGCATCCCATGCAACGCCGTTAATACCAGCAACAGGAGCAGCATCAACTTGGGTAAGCATGTGGTGTATACCATGGCCAAATTCGTGGAAAAGCGTGGTTACTTCGTCATGTGTAAATAGCGCTGGTTTGTCGCCTACCGCTTTATTAAAGTTACACACTAAGTATGCCACGGGTGTTTGCAATTCGCCGCTGGCGCGCACTTTACGCCCCATACAGTCATCCATCCATGCACCGCCACGTTTGCGCTCACGTGCATATAGATCAAGATAAAAACGACCGCGCAATGTGTTACTGCTATCAAAAATTTCAAAAAAGCGAACATCGCTGTGGTAGCTATCAAAGTCGCTTACTTCTTTTACCTTAATACCAAAAAGGCGGTTAACGGTTTCAAATAAACCGCTAAGTACTTTATCTGCAGGGAAGTAAGGGCGCAGTACTTCATCTGAAATTGCGTATTTTTCTTGCTTGAGCTTTTCGCTGTAGTAACCAAAATCCCATGCTTGAAGCTCAGTAATACCATGGTGTTGCTCAGCATAGGCTTTTAGTTCTGCCACTTCTTGCTCTGCTTGAGGCTTAGACTTAGCGGCTAAGTCTTCTAAAAATGAGAAAACTTGCGCTGGCGACTCAGCCATTTTAGTTGCTAATGATTTTTCAGCGTAGTTATTAAACCCTAACAGCTGCGATAGCTCATGGCGTAGTGCAAGCTCTTCTTTCATAATGGCTGAGTTATCAAACTCACCCGCATTAGGGCCTTGATCTGAAGCGCGCGTACAAAATGCTGTGTAGGTTTCTTTGCGCAGTTCGCGGTCATCTGCATAGGTCATTACCGGTAAGTAAGACGGAAAATCAAGCGTAAATACCCAGCCGTCTAAACCTTTGCTTTTAGCTGTTTCGCTAGCAAGCGCTAATGCCGACTCTGGCAAGCCTGCCAATTGGCTTTCATCGGTAATGTGTTTATGCCATGCAAGCGTTGCATCCATTACGTTGTTACCAAATTTAGAGGCTAGTTCAGATAAACGCGTGCTAATTTCGCCGTAGCGCTTTTGATCTTCTGCTGATAATGCAATGCCTGAAAGTTTAAAATCACGTAGAGCGTTGGTGATGGTTTTTTGCTGCGCAGTGCTGAGTGTTTTAAATTCGTCGCTGTTATAAAGCGCATTATACGCTTCGTACAGGCCTTGATGCTGCCCGACAAATGTTGAGTACTCAGATATAAGTGGTAAACATTGCTCGTAGGCTTCACGCAGCTCGTCGTTATTCATGACTGAATTAAGGTGCGATACCGGTGAAAACATACGCGAGAGTTTATCGTCGGCTTCTTCAAGGGGTAATACTAAATCGTTCCATGTAAACGAGCCTTTCGCTAACACGTCATCTATGGCTTTACGACATTGCTCTATACCGTGCTTTAGTGCCGGTACTACGTACTCTGGCTTTATTTTTGAAAACGGGGGTAAGCCTTCTAGGCCAATGAGTGGATTTGTTTGTGCTTCGCTCATGAATTTTCTCAATTTAATTGACTATGAATTTGAAGTTGGGGCAAAACGGTGAAATACAAGCCTCCATTAATGGGTCTAATATAGCTTAGGATGAAACTGATCGGCATAATAAACAATTTCGTTTGTTGTATTTATCAGCTTTTTAGCGCGCCGCGCTGGGTGACTTGCACTTAGCATATGCTATCATCGGCACATTATAGTTAAATATATTTTTTGAGGATAAAACATGGCTCAGCATTTTGATTACATTGCGATTGGTGGTGGTAGTGGCGGTATTGCCTCTGCTAACCGTGCGGCAATGCGTGGCGCTAAAGTAGCGCTTATCGAAGCAAAACACATGGGCGGCACCTGTGTTAATGTAGGCTGTGTGCCTAAAAAAGTAATGTGGCATGGCGCACAAGTTGCTGAAGCAATTAACTTATATGCACCTGATTACGGCTTTAACGTAGAAGTAAAAGACTTTAACTGGAGCAAACTCGTTGAGAGCCGCGAAGCGTACATTGGTCGCATTCATAAAGGATACGACAACGGTTTAGCTAACAATGGCGTAACCGTAATTAATGGTTTTGCTAAATTTGTTGATAGCAAAACCGTAGAAGTAAACGGCGAGCATTACACGGCTGATCATATTTTGATTGCAGTAGGTGGACGTCCGCATACTCCTAATATTCCAGGTGCTGAGTACGGTATAGACTCAAATGGCTTTTTTGAATTAACAGAGCAGCCAAAGCGAGTAGCGGTAATTGGCGCAGGCTACATTGCTGTAGAACTTGCCGGTGTACTGCATGGTTTAGGCACAGAAACTCATTTATTTGTACGCAGACACGCGCCGCTTCGTAATTTTGATACGCTACTGGTTGAAACCCTGGTAGAGATCATGAAAAAAGAAGGCCCAACACTGCATACCGAATGCTCGCCTAAAGAAATTGTTAAAGAAAGCGATGGTAGCTTAACCATTCATTTTGAAAATGGTTACAGCCAAAATGTTGACCAAGTAATTTGGGCTATTGGCCGCGAGCCAAGCACCGATGTAATTAACATTGCAGCAGCAGGGGTTGAACTAAATAGCTCTGGTTATGTAAAAGTAGATGAATATCAAAATACAAACGTACCTGGTATTTATGCTGTAGGCGATATTATTGAGCACGGTATAGAACTTACGCCTGTCGCTGTTAAAGCCGGCCGTACCCTATCAGAGCGTTTATTTAATAAAGACCTACCTGATGATTTAAAAATGGATTACAGCCTTGTACCTACTGTGGTATTTAGCCACCCACCTATTGGTACTATTGGTGAAACCGAGCAAGAAGCTATTGCTCGCCACGGCGAAGAAAATGTAAAAGTGTACAAGTCGGGCTTTGCCGCTATGTACACAGCCGTTACACAACACCGCCAACCGTGTGCAATGAAGCTTGTATGCGTAGGCCCTGAAGAAAAAGTAGTTGGCTTACACGGCATTGGTTTTGCGGTTGACGAAATGATTCAAGGCTTTGCGGTTGCTATGAAAATGGGCGCAACTAAAGCTGATTTTGATGCTGTTGTTGCACTGCACCCTACAGGCTCAGAAGAGTTTGTTACTATGTAAATTTTTCTCTGGAAAAGTGAAACTTTACATTTGCTAACTCTGGAAAACGAACTAAGCTGACCAAGTAACGTACAATTTTTGGTCGGCTTTTTCATGCTCACAATAGTTCAATCAGATGATTTTAAAACTGAGATCCAAACTCCCTTTTGCAAAACAAAATCAAGCATTCAGCTAAAAGGCTTTCCAACTTTTTATGAAGATGGTGAATACGTCATGCCAATAAACCTTTGGATGAATCACCTCATTAACGTTAAGCGCGCAAAAAACATCAATTCAAACGTTCGTGCCATAAGTCGATATTGGCGCTTTTTAAAAAGCCATGAACTCTCTTGGAAAGACTTTCCAACTATCAAATCAAATAAGCCCACATATATTTTCCGAAACCAAGATCTTTTGGCCTCAGTGAAAGCCGGTGAGCTAAATAGTTCAACAGCAGCTGTATATATGAACCATATAATTAAATTCTACGAGTGGGCATATTACGAGAGGTTAATTAACTTCTCTAAGGAAAATAAACCATTTGAAGTAGAGTTTGTTAGCATCAAAACGACTGGGATGCTTGCGCATATCAATCGTAATTATGTTGTTAGAAGCTCAGACTTAAGGATCAGGGTCCCAAGGCGTACACCAGAGCAAAGCTTGAATCCCCTTACAGAAGATGAGGTAAAATTATATTCGCGAGCACTCAAAGAACAGTCAATTGAGTTCCAAATACATCAACTATTACAACTCATGTGCGGCCTTCGTATAGAAGAAGCCTGCACCTTTCCTGCTAATCTAGTGAATAGATGTGACCCGAATAAATACCATATTCAAGTTAGTATAGGACCTCATAACGGTGTACTCACCAAATTTGGCTCAGTCAGAACTATCGAAATTCCAACACTGTTAATGAACAAGATGCATCGCTACTTGATTAGTGAGCGTCGCCAGAAAAGAGAGTCTAAAACCGATAAACCGATTACGGAATTATTAATTACCAATCGAGGTAAACCATATACTACCAATGCAATACAGCGTCACTTTAGCTTAACTCGTAATTACATACGCAATGAGCTAAATACCCACTTTCAGCATAGAACTCACGATTTACGTGCAACTTACGGTACATTTCGCCTTGCGTCCCTTTTAGACGAAAAAGTTGGGTTGTCACCATTCGATGCTATGTCATTAATCATGGGGTGGATGGGACATAAAGATGAGAAAACAACTTGGCGATACCTGAACTTTATAAACCGAAGCAAGGCATCGATACGTGCAGTTTGCTTTTTAGATCAAGTTATGGAGTCAGTCATTAATGAGGATCTCTCGTGATTAACAAATCAAATTTAAATATTGACCTTAAACTTAAGTTAAATATTTATGGTGATCAATTTGTATACCCAGACTTTCAAAGATTTAGATACAAAGGCGTGCCTAAACTTTTTGAAATGCATCGGGGTACTTTGCTTAACCGAGACAACCAAATTATTAAGTGGTATCAAGCATTCAAAGCTAATACAGAATATACTGACACAACAATGAATACCCTTTTTAGAACATTTACACGGTATGTGAATATTTGTGACAGTATTCCAGTAAATCCAGATTCAAAAGAGGGTATCAATGCATTTGAAACAGCTCTAGTTCACAGCGTTAGAATTGGCAGCAAAAGTTCAAACACAGCAAAAGGTGAATTAAGTAGTATAAGAACAATAATGAAGATGCTAGATCACCCTGTTGATGAGTGGTTTTCTAAATTCAAACTATTTCGCAGCCAAATAAATCCAACTCAAGCATACTCAGAATCTGAATTGAAAAAGTTAATTAAAATACTAAAAGAACTATATTTTCAGCTTTCCAAGCAAATTCAAACCTCACCTAAAGAATACATTCAAGCAAGGAGAAGCGACCAATACGCGAACTTTTCTTTTAATAAAATCGAAGTGCCTGTAAGTGGTGCTATTACCAAGTGTTACTGTGCTGCATATTTCTTACTTGCCTATTACACATGGGCAAACGCTAGTACGATAAGAGATATGGATATCCCCAAATCTTCACAAAAAAAGGGACAGCAAGGTAAGTGGTTTGTGCAAACAGCGTTAAAGAAGAGAGCTAATAAATTTGTTACCATCGAGCTCGGCGATAATCTTAGCACAGACATTCCAAAGCATGCGCTAAATTTTATTAATGACCTTATCACCCTTACGCACGTGCTGTTTCCAGATGCCAATAGACTACTTCATCAATGTCTTAACGGGATAAATAAGCCCTTGTGCCCAACGCATATTCGTTCCAATATGAATTGGCTAATTAACATATTCGATTTGACTGATGACAATGGTCAACAACTTAGGCCTGAAGCTAAACGCTTTAGAGCTACAGGTGCATCTAATTACTTAGCGCTCACAGGAAACTCACTCGAAACATCCATGTTGCTCAATAACACACCTGATGTAGTGCGAAAACACTATAGCAGAGGTAACGAGTCAGAAAATAACGCCCAACTTCAAGCCACAGCTAACACCTTAGAAAATGCAATTAAATGTGGTGATATTAGTAGAGCACGAGAACAAACTCTTGAGCAAATGAATCTAGAAATACTACCCTATGATGAATTCGTAAACCGCTATGCTAAATCAGGGAATGGTCAAAAAACACCTTTAGGTACAGGTTGCAAAGACCCCTTTGATAACCATGGAGATCGTTTTCGAAGAAAGGCCTCAATCGATAGTGTGGACATGAGTCATCTCGCTTGTGCTGATTTATTGAATTGCTTTTCTTGCCCAAACCAAGTGCTGGTTGAAGAAGTTGATGATATCTGGTGTTTATTGAGCTTTTACGAAGCATTAGAGGATGCCAAAGAAGATCACCTCAACATGTCACACTTTAAAAACAATTTTGATCGAGTACTAAGCAAAATAAAGCAAGTGCTTTTTAGTATCGACTTAAAAGTACGCAGGCAAGCTGAGCGGAAGCTACATACCAATGGTCGTCACCCTTTTTGGCCCGATACGCTTAATTTGGTTTTATAAGAGGTGATTATGAGGCCACTACTAGCTACTCCAGAGGAAATTATAAAAGAGAACACTGTTCTTGTAGAGCGTGCAATACAGTATTATAAAAGTAAAGATTGGGATAACCTCAACAAAACCCCTGTAATGATAGATCAGGATGGGAACGTTTTAAGCCATTTCGGCGACCAAACCTGGGATGTAACACATTATATAGATGTCAAAATTGTTTCGAAAAAGCGGGCTTCTTTTACTCATTTAACAACCATTTCCTTGTTGCAAGAACAAAAATTACTCGCATTCCTTGGTTTATTTGCGGTTGGTACCCTAAGGCAAGGAGCAACGATTAAAACTACAACATTTTTAGAGAGAAATCTCAATTTAACCCAAGTATATAAATACATAGAATCTATCAAAGCAGATTCGATTTGTGTTCTGAACCATCCCATACAGTTTTCTAGGTTTTGCGAATATTTAAAGTCACTTAAAATGAGTGGACCATATATTTCTAAACTCATTGTTGCATTAAATTGGATTCAGGCTGTAAGAAAACAAACCCCCATAAAACTATCATTACCTTTGACGACATCAATTACAGAATTAGGCCGTCAATTAGGTTGCCCAACCAAACTAGAAAGTGAGCAGTTTTACGCTATACCATCACGCTTGATGCAACTCATATACTCAAAGGCTATCGAGTATATAGATACTTACTATCCTATTCGAGATACATTATTAGCTATCCAGACCGAGCAACAAGATAACTATGAAATAGGCAAGGCTGTTGTCGACAGAAAAATAAAAACAGGCCAGTGGAACTGGCTCACATCAAATTCACCTCACTACAAAGCTGAAATAACCAAAGCTAAACCACAAAAGCCAACTGACATACTTCAAAGTTACGCTTCAAACATTGAAATTAAGGGATTAATTCCCCTCAAGATCACTGAATTTGATTGGCTGTATTCTCACATTTTAATGTGTTGTTTTTTAGTTTGCGGTGCGTTTTCTGGTATGAGAAGAAGCGAGCTTTATGGACTACATTCTGATAGCTTTAAAACATTAAAACTTAAAGAACAGACATTTTATTCTTTGCAATCAATGCATAGTAAAATGACTCCTGCAGTTCCAGAAAAAGCTGAGTGGCTAACATCTCCAATAGCAGGAAAAGCGATAGAACTCGCATCAGCTTTAACTCAGAATATGCGTATTCAGCTAATGCTCTCTGATGATAGGCTGGATAACGAGCGTGCCTCCAGTATTTGGTTAGTACAGAAACTAAAAAGTCGAACACCAAACATATTTACAGGACCTCCTTTTGTCAAGCACTATCAAAGACTTGTAAAGGAAGCTGGCGCTATTGTAAACGAGCAAGACTATGAAGAATTTAAGCTTCTAAACCCCAACCTAAACATACACGCCTACAAACAGAAAATTATTGTTGGCAAACCATGGGCATTGACAACTCACCAACTCAGACGAACCTTTGCAGTATTTGGTAAACGCTATAATTTACTTTCTGACGTTGCCATTAAACAACAGTATAAGCATATATATTTACCAATGTCTCAATGGTACTCAGAAGGAGGCGTAGCAGCCAAAATAAAACATGTAAAAGTGGACTCAGAACTCAATAATTTACTTCAAGAAGTAGATAGAGAAGTCACTACACAACTGCTGCATCAGTGGTATAACTCAGATGACAAGCTATTTGGTAAGAAAGGTATAGATGTTGTTAAAGATAGAGAAAATACCGCTGTAAAATACTCATCTTGGGATGCATTATATGCTCAAGTATCTGCTGGTAGAATATCTATTGCTGGTACACTTCACTCCTACTGCATGGCTGGTTATGAATGCAGAATGGAAAAGGTAGTATCACCAACCAACTGCTTTAACTGTGAAAACGTTGTTATAGACGAAACAAAAGCACAAGCTTGGCAAAAACGACATCAGTGGATTGTTGAGACTATAACTGAAATGGAGCAGCATACTAAACTATCTCAATCGCAGCTAAGCCATTTTATTACGCAATTACGTGCAGCTGAAAAGGTTATGGACTACTTTGAGATAAGCTACACTCCATACAAACCCGAAATTGAGATCAGACAGCTTTGAGTAAGTCAGAGAATACAAGGTTAGAGCTTCTAAGCGCAATTGACAGGATACTTTCTGGCGATACAGTACGTATTGATGCCAAACGAGGTTTAAGTGCCATTGCAGTTGAGGAAGAAGCTAACCTTGGTAATGGCTCAGCTTACTATTACTCAGACGTCATTGAAAAAATTAAACTACTAAAATCAAAAGCTATAACAAAAAAGCAAGCACAGCAAAACTCAGATGTTACTAAGTTACGTGAAAAGCTTGCCAACGAGAAACGGTTAAAAGAAAAATATCGAGCGGAAATAGCCAGCTTAAAAGAGCAAATGGCACAAATGGCTTCTACCCACAATGCCCTAGCGCTTTCAAATCACCAGCACTTAAAAAAGATAAATGATCTTGAGTCAGAGTTATTTTTACTGAAGAAAAATTAATATATCTTCAATTGCTTAAAGCATCGCCTAAAAAATGAAACAAGGTTAAATGAGATGTACCCTGATGAAGTTCAACAATTAAAAAGCCATATAACAAATATTGCAGCTCAACATAATGGGTTAGCACTTACGATACTACAATATCAATATAAAGCGGCTGAACTAACAATGTGGAAAAGGTAAAATAATTATTTAACTGAATAAGTACAATTGTCAAAGGCAAGTTTCAACACATGAGCCGATTATTAGTATAGCTGACATTAAATGAATACTATTTAAATAAATTTAAATAAATTTAAATAAACATTAAAGCAGGTATTCTGATCGTTTGAACAAACCTTTACATTCCCGCCATTAGCTTCAGCTAAGGCTTTAACTATAGCGAGCCCTAAACCAGCGCCATCACTATGGCGTTGACGAGACTTATCTGATCGATAAAAGCGATCAAATAAATAAGGTAAATGTGCAGAAGGTATTTTCTCACCGGTATTACTCACACAGATACATACTTTTTCAGCAGATGTTATTTCACTACATACCGTAATTGATGACCCCTTCGGTGCATATCTTATAGCATTCGATAACAGGTTTGATAACAATTGACGAAAATGTAGCTTGTCACAATAAAAGCTGATGTTTTCACCTGCTTTATGAAGTATCAGCGATGACTCTTCAGCTAATGCATCAAAATACTCAAACAGCACCTCAATTTCTTCATGGCTGGATAAAATATCTTGGGCTGGTTTAATTAGGCCGTTTTGAGATTTTGCCAGCCAAAGCATGTCGTTAACCATCTTAGTTAGCCGCTCAAGCTCTTCGAGGTTAGAAAATAATAACTCTTGGTACTCTTCGGATTGTCTTTTTTTAGATAGACCAACCTGTGTTTGAGTTATTATATTGGTAAGCGGTGTACGTAGCTCATGAGCAATATCACTGGAAAAATTTGATAGGCGGATAAACTCACCTTGTAACCTGTCTAGCATTGCATTGAAAGATTGCACCATATTAACAAGCTCAATCGGTACTTGGCCTTCATCAAGCCTTACATCCATTTTATTAGTTTGGATATCATGCATTTTCTGACTCAAACCTCGTAAAGGGTTTAATCCTTGATGTATAGCAAACCAAGCCACCAATAAAATGAGTACCGCAGAGCCAAACATAATAGCCCAAAGGCTTTGTTGAAATTGATTGAGAAAGTGTAAATGAAAGCTCATGTCTATCGCTGTAGTAATTTCGTATTGCTGTTGCCCAGTACTTAAATTACTCACCAGAGCTCGGTAGGTGTGGGTATCATTTTGCCATGAGGTAATGTTGTTACGGTTAAAGCCAGCTGAAGCCTTAGCACTCATTACAAAATCACTAAAATCTCGTTCAGAACTTTGAAAAATGAGCTCTCCTTTTGCGGTATTTACCTGATAGTAAACACCGTGATGACCCGCTACAGCGTTAGATAATTCATTTTTAAGTTTCAGGTTTGATTTATACTGTTGTCTTAAAACTAATTCAATAGATTGATTAATAACATGCAGTTCACTACTATCTTGCTTGAAAAAATGATGTTTTATCGAACTATTTATTAAGGTGGCAACTAAAGTTAAGCACGCAATAACGGTTACAGCCACAAACAACACAACACGCATCGTAAGTGATAAAGGCCGTGACTTAATAGCCATCAGTTTCAACCTCTAATTTATAGCCCATACCACGAACCGTATGAATTAATTTAATAGTAAAGTCATCATCAACTTTTGCTCTTAGCCTACGAATGGCAACATCAATCACATTGGTGTCGCTATCAAAATTCATATCCCATACTTGAGAAGCAATTAACGAACGTGGCAGTACTTCACCTTCGCGCCGTAACAATAGTTCAAGTAAGCTAAACTCTTTATTACTCAATAAAATACGCTTGCCTGCACGTTGTATTTTTCGCTTTGGAATATCCATTTCTAAATCAGCAACGATCAGTATATCGTCAACTGTTTGTACTGCACCACGGCGAATAAGAGTGCGTACTCTTGCTAAAACTTCAGCAAAAGCAAAAGGCTTTATTAAATAGTCATCAGCACCAAGTTCGAGCCCCTTTACTCTATCGTCTATGCTATCGCGAGCAGATAAAAATAGTACTGGGGTTTTGTTATCTGCTTCACGTAGCGACTGTAAAATTTTCCAACCGGATACGTCAGGTAACATGACATCAAGTATTATTACATCAAATAAGTCGGTCA
>NZ_JAQREZ010000065.1:0-20666 GCF_028598715.1 Pseudoalteromonas sp. GABNS16E | reverse complement strand
AGTTTCGCTCGCGCGGAGAAAATTGCGATACTGAGAAAAAATCGATCGCAACCATCTTAAATGGTTTCAAACTAAGAACATACCCAAGACAATTTATTAAAAATTAGTTTTCACACAGTCTGGGCACGTGCCAGACTCTAACTTCGAGTCTGGCTTAGGTTCAAATTTAAGCATCGATCTGTTCTGATACTTCTAACGCATCATCAACTTCTATTCCCAAGTACCTGACAGTGCTCTCTAGTTTTCTATGGCCAAGTAGAAGCTGACAGGCTCTTAAATTTTTAGTTTTTTTGTAAATTAGTGATGGTTTGGTACGTCTCATTGAATGAGTGCCATATTGAGTCTTATCTAACCCAATTGAGGTGACCCAAGAGTCAACTATACGTCCATATTGACGGGTTGAAAGGTGTTCAGAGGAATGAATTCGTGACTTAAACAAGTAATCATAAGAATTGTTATAAATAGTTCGTTACATGTAACTATGGCTAACCTTCTGTTTTATATAACTTTGTTTGAGGTTACACTTTTGGATGTTTTTAACTATCTCAAAAGTAACCTTAATTTGAAATTATTAACATTAAATTCAGGCAGTTAGCTGTATATTAGTTGCGTTACATTGCTATTGTCCGCAAGAACATTGCTCAGAGCCATGTTTTTTCGTATTAACGTAGCATTTTGTGATTGAACTTTAGCGAGCATAGCTTTCAATTCTGCCACCTCAGACCGCAAGTCTCGATTGCGGTCTTTGTATTTATTAAGTTCAGTTTGTTTGGCATCACGTTGCTGTCGAATATCTTTGTTTACACCGCCTTTAATACGCTCTAATAGTTCAGGGCAATCACGGTGAATCAATGCTCGACTTACACCTGCTTCTTCGGCAACGGCAGCGACACTCATTTTGCGTTTATGAGAAACAGTATTTGGACGACCTTTTTCGATTCGAACAATGGCAAGTCGAACCGCTTTATGTGTCGCTTTTTCTTTCTGGTTAGACATTTATCACCTCGATATCCTTTCTCTCGTTAATCTCTTGCTTCATAGCTTCAACATCAATACCCAATGCCACTAGAACCTTTTCACAGCGTTCCATGCCTTTTTTTACCGCCGCTCTACCAGCTTCACCAATATCATCCAATTGCATCAGTTTCATTTGCTGCACTAGCATTCCCTCCCAATAAGGCAGGTGTCGCTTATCTACAATGCCGCTTTCACAGCTATCAGGCTTACCACACTTACACTCATCATCATTGGTGCACCACCCAATACCTGTTGAGCGAATTGGTATGGAGCTAGAGTATGCCTTTGCCATAGCACTAAGAGAGCCAAAAGATTTAATTAACTCTTTATCCTCACGGACTTTCATGATGTTTTGAGCTATGTCGCCACCAGTGATAGGCATGTCTAGTTCAAACCAATCTTGCTTAATTTCTTCTTCAACCAGATATTTCTCTCGAAGCATTTCTTCAAACAATTCAGCATCAAAAGCATCATTAAAGGCATACAAAGTGGTCATGGTAATTGACCAATGTTTAAAGTGGTCTTTTAATGCTCTCAAGTCACCTAATTCAGAGTGAACCGCATAATTAGCAAAGGTACGTCTGAATTGGTGCGCTGATAGGTTCCAATTACTCCCTATCTGTTCACATAAGTTTGGCAACCTAGCGTTAGTCATTGCCACCCCTGACAATAGGTAAATTGCGTTTCCTTTTCCCAGGTTTTTCGATAGGCAGATGTGGTTTGATATTTCCTCAAGTCGATGTGCTTCCACATGATCGTTGCTTGCTTTCGCTTTTAGTAAATCACACTCAAGTTGATCTTGAAGTGGAGCGCTCAAACGGCCAAGAATATCAATCGCTTCCGTGGCTATCCTTGGCGCAATCCACTCAGCTAACCCTGTATGTGTTTTCTCAGAGACAGTTTCGATGTGGTAGTAAGTGGTGTCACCTTTCGTTTCAGAGCGATACGCATCACGCTTAATGCCTAATATTTCATGGATACGCATACCCGTTGTGAGTAACAGCCAGAAGATACAGCTATCTCGCAGTAGCAATGTTTCTCTCTTTTTTGACGATTTCAGAATTTCATCAGCTTTATCTAGGTATGATTTAGTAAACTGGCACAGCGGAATTAGCACTTTATTTGGAATAATGGGGGTCTTACCTTTGGTAATGGCTTCCCGATACGCTTCACCAACATACCCTGCTTGCTCATTAGCGGTTGATTGAGGCCAAGGATGCTCTTTGACAAAATCAAACTCTTTGCAGTGGTAATAAAGGTCTTCTAGAATGCGGAATCTATCCACCTTGGTGACTGCTGTCAGTGGTTTAGTCTCGCCTTTTCGTTTTGAGTGCAGGGTATTTACATGCCTAACGTAGGCATTTGAGGTAAAAGCTGTCAGCCCATGTGTAACTGTAGTATCTGAACTTAAAACCCACTGAAAATAACTTTTCAACTTGTCCAATGTTTTCACAAGAGTATTAAGAGCTAACCCCTTTTTGAATTTGCTCCAGATTACCCACTTTGCCATGCGCTTCATTTGAGTATCATCAATCGTAGAAAAAGTAAGGTTTAATGCACTTGCTATAGTTGCTTTCGTACCTTTACTAGCAGGAAACACCCATACATCTTCCTCAAATCGAGATAGCGTTTGGTATTCACCATTGGCGAGTTTAATGTAGGTCACGATACCCGTTAGAGAGCCATCAATGACTTGCTCAAGCGCACTGGTGCTTGGCTTTGGACATTGCTGAATTGCAAACTCAGCTTGTGTGAGTATTAACTCAATTGAACTCATTGCGTCACCTTCAACATATCAAGGTTTTGCCAGTACGGATGTGGATTAGATCTTGCCCGTTCTTTTTCAGTCTCTACACGCTGTAGCTGGCCAAGCTTAGCAAATTCAGGGACAACTTCTTCATCTACGATTCTTAGAACATTTTTTAAATGACGCTTCCAGTCTTTACGACCAAACTCGTCACGGCTTCGAATAATCGCCCAATAAAAACTAAAGAGTTTATACAAATCATCACCTGTAATAACGAAGCTTTTACAGCGGAAGCAGCCTAAAAAGTCATTACAGAACGAGCCATTTTTCGGTGCTTTATCGCCATTCTTAGGGTCTTTACAATGCCCTACAGGGACACTTGGCTCTGCGCACGTTAGCTCTTTAACTCGTATCTCACCCATTAAGCCCAAGTTGCGCTTTGATTGCTCAGGAGCTTGCAGGTAGTGGTCAAGCGTTCCTGTCCCACTGTGTTTGGCTTGCCGCGCAGCAATTAACAAACTCTCACCACTCAGCTCATAAATACCATTGATGAACGTCTTGCGAAAACGGCTTACATTAAGTTTCATCGTTCGACCATCTTCATCTCTTAAGTCGTACTCTTTGATGAATTTTTTGATGTTATATCGAAGCAGCCTTTCTGCTAGAGAGGAGACCGTACCTCTCTCTGCACCTATGTGGGCAACTCTAGGCTCATAGACAAATAACAAGTCGGAATCGATAGACTTTCTCACTTGGCTATTACGCTCAATGATAGCCTCAATAAGATAAGCCACATCAAGCTTTATTCCTTGCACTACTTCAAGTTCCTGTGATTTTCGTAAATTGTGCAATTGCGTGGAGTTGCCTCTTTTTTTGAATACGGTTAAGAGCTTGCGGCAATCTTTAAGTGGGTGGTCGGTCAATGAGTCGGTAGTCATATTGAGAAGCGGAGATGTGTTGATGCCTGTCTGAATCGCCACAGTTAACAAACACAGTGTTAACTGATAACCTGTTAGTGGTTCGGTCTTTTGATAAATCGGCTTAATTGCTTGTTTTAGCGCAACCACCACCTGCCTTTTTTCATGGGGAGTCAGTGGTTTCTCGCCCTTTGCACGTTTACTTGAATTTGGAAATGGGCTCTTAGGAAAGAAATCACTGTTTAGGTTTATGTCATCAATGACTGACCAATAGCCCTTGTCCCTCATGTGTATCAGCATTGACTTGAGATGAGTGTAGTAACCTTTTAGGGTGTTATACCCTAACTCACAACCTCTAAGGTGCAGTAAATATTGCTCGATCAACTCTGGCGTAATGTCATCTTGTGTTAAGTCCTCACCCGCTGAATACCTAAATAATGTAAGGTATTCAGCGAAATGGAAAAAACCATTTTTAAAATAACCTTTTTGAGTTTCCTCGCTAAGAGCATCGGTATTTTTCAGCAGAGCTTTTGCGGTGTAGTACACTCGATTTGTAATGTCGTCATAACCTTTGCCATAGAAACGAGTAAAATTGACGTTAGAACCATTGCCACCTTTTGAACCGATATTCGGGTAATTCACTACAGGGTTGATTGGTCGGACTATTTCTCGATTTTGAGCAGTGTCAGTTGTTGACTCTACTGCCGATGTTTTCTTTAGCTTGTCTTTGTTAATAGACAGTTTTTTTCTTTGTCTCGCCATATTTCACCTACACAATCGCATCAATCTGTTGTTGATACTCAATCGACAAGTCATCGACCAAATCATTAACCAAATGTAAATATTTCATCGTGGTTGTGATACTTGAATGTCCAAGCCGAGCTTGTAGGTACATCAACGGTTCAAATTTACTGCTTTTATGCTCTAACATTCCTTTCAGCATGTGCGTTGCATAAGTATGCCTTAACATATGCGGTGATACGTGAAAGGGTAATTTAAGCGACTTGAGAGCCTTACCAAAAGCAGAACCTTGAGAAGCCCACCCTTGACCATCAGGCGTTAAAAACAAGCAATTTGACTCCACTTCCGACTCTTGTTGCTTCTGAAAACGAGCCTCATTGACATAACGCCACAAGTCCTCCATCAATCGTGTCGGGATGTGTATTTTGCGCTCTTTCTCACCTTTGGTTCGTGAAATATTGACCTCATAGTAAGCTCTGTTTCCAGTAGGCTTTCTTATTATATTCAAGGGAAACAGCAACAGTTCTTTTCGTCTAATTCCTGTCTGTAGACATAAGCGAACCATCAGCTTTAAGGTTGAATTTTCAATCGCAGATAAAAGATCTCGCACTTCAATTACCGATAAAAATTGAGCTTTTTTCTCAAAGGTTTTCATCATCAAATCAGAGCTGTATTTCTTACCACCATTTCTTTCTGTATGAGCTAAAAACTGCTGGCCTTTATTCACTGAAACGGATTCTAGAGAGTAAGGTAATGACTTAAACCACTTACCGACGCCATAAGAATAGAAACGCACTATCGTTCTTAAATGCTGATTGGTTGAATTTACCGACATGCCAAACTCACCAACACAAAGGTCACGATAAGCACTGACTAACATTTCATCTTCACTGCTTTCTGAAATGTCTCGCCAATCCAAACTGTTCTGCTCACAGAATGTCAGGAATTGAGCTAGGTGATTGCCATACGTCCACCAAGTGTTCTCACTATTCACTCGACCTCGTTTTAAGCACTCATATACCAAGAACTGCAACGCCTCTACACAAAGCATTCCTGATTCAATCCCTAGATCTGAATTATCAACTTCCCACGTTAAGAGGGGAAAGTTAGGGTACTTCACACTTTCAATTTCAAAGTCAGATGTGGATTTAATGCAAAGCATAATCGCCCTAATTCACTGTATATTAACACAGTATAATTGTACGCATTATGCTTTGCTACAAAAATAAACGATTTTTTATGTGGACATTGGTATGTAACACGTTTCTGGACAAAAACGAGTTAGAGCCGAAGGTCGGCTCTGTGCCATAAGTGGACAGTGCTAACGCTTTGCTAATTGGCTGCCGCAGCGCAGCGTAGGCAGTCCAGTGGAGGCCATGCTGTTTGTGGCCGGAACGAAATTAAGCAACTTGTTATGTTGAAACATGCTTGATAAGCCCCTTAGCTACGAAATAAAAAACAAAGCAGACAAATAACAGCCCAAGGAAACGAATTGCTTTTGGTGCGTCTTTCTTAATTTTCACCTGAACGGCGATGCCAAACTCATCACCGATGAGCCACAAAAATATCTTGTGTAAACTCCATAAAACCATAAATACGTAAACACTGAGGAGCCCATAAAATTCAACATCGGCTACCATCAACGTGATCGTAATGATTAATGCAGCTACTAATACCCCAAAACTGATTGTCTTAATACGAGCGATCAATATGCTGCTCCAACATAACGCCCCAATATGCCGACGAAAAGAGCGCAGCGAGTTGAGGTCGGAATAATTGGTTTGTTAGCTTTGTATATCAATTTCAACAACTTGAGCCTCTTTAAATATACTTTTAGCTTTTTCAAACACAGTATCTTTATTAGCTGGATGCACCGTAATATCGATTGCGTTATCCGATAATGTAAAAAGTGTAAGACAACCCGCTTTTTGGATTTTTGCTATATCCGACTTTTTTACCAATCGTCCTTTGGTGTTATAAAAACGAGAGTAAGAATTTGTTCTTACCTGCACGTTTGCACCTAGGTCGTTAAACGTTCTTTCTGCTTTGTCCAAAAAGTTGATGGGAATCATTGATTCCAACTTTATAACCAAAACAAAGAATAATACTGAGGCGATAACTAATATTAAAATGTCAATAAAGCCTCCGCAAAGCTAACGCCCGCCACACGGGCGAGCAACTTGTTGCGAGTCCAGCGCCGCAGGCGCGATGTGCTGGCGCTTGTTATGTGCGTACATGCTACAGAACATGAACATCGTTGATTGTTGCAGCATAATTGTTGTTCCCAATTGGTACAAACTCAAATTCAACAGTTAGGTCGGTTATCTCGCCATTGGCGGGTAAATAAAAGCCGAAGATCAATGAGCCTGAATCGGTTTCTAAAAACTCAGGGTAACAATTCGCTATATTTTCGTTTTGAAAACTCACAGGGGCATCGCTACCAAAGTAATCATGCACAGCGTCTTTGAGTTCAGATTCTGCCCATACAACACCATAGTTATTGTTTATATCAATGAGCTTTTCTGCGTCTTCAAATTGATTTGTGGCTAATAAGCTCAGCCAATGCTGACAATAACTTTTAAGTTGATTCTCTTTATCTTCACTGGTGATTGAGAGCATGAGATACCTTAGAGCACATAACGCCTGCAGTTGCGGCGGGTGCGGAGCGCAGCGTAGCACACGTCCGACAACCTGCACTTGTTAAGCATTTTGCGACTTACCAGCAATTACTCCGAATTCACCGAGTATTCTTTGCTCTAGAATTCTAGTTACTGCTTCAAATGATGAGTTCGTATCGATAGCTTCTCTTTGATCGACTAGTTCATATTCAAATGGCAACTCTATCGCCATTTTTGAGGCATAAAACTGACCTAGCTGAAGGCGCCAAGGATAAGATGTGTACTCTGGAGTATAAACATGAAACAAAATCACCTTTTCATAAGCTTGATACTGGCTTAAGAGCCAATATTTTCCAACATTTGTATCAGGGTGAGTTTGTTTTACCTCCACTTCCAAGGCTATAACAACATTCCCATCAGTTAGCAGCCCATCAGCACGAAATCCATTTGAAGGAAAGCCAGGGATTGCTTGAAAACCATTAGTGAACGACAACTTTTCGCTAGCAAACTGTTTCATCCAGTCTGCCAACCTCGATTCATATTTTAGCCACGGTGACTTCACTGGACATGGTTCCTCGTATGCTTAACGCCCAAATTTAGCGCGGAAAGCCGCGCAGCGGGTTGACGTCGCAGCCAGCGCTTTTTGCTGGCGATAAAATTTGATTGTTATGTGTCTGCTGATTCATTAAACAATATCCTGTTTGAAAACGGATCTGTTACGGTAAAACACCTTGCACCCCAAGGGGCATCTTCAATGCTTGGTTTGTTGTATTTGTAAGGCTTTGCAGTAACTTGTGCGAAAAGTTGATCAAGATTGCTTACATTAACGAAGACCTTGCTGCCCGGTGTGCAGTCACCAGAGTGTTCACTCAGATGTAAAACAAAATCGCCAAGCGAAACTTGCATGTAAATTGGGTAACCATCCTCAAAACGATGCTCCCAATCTAGTTCCATACCGAGAAAGCCAAGGTAAAACTCTTTTGCTTTATCTTCATCGAAAATCCGCATTATTGGGATCGTCTGAAACTCCATGCCATCTACTCCATTACACATAACATTTTAGTATTTATGCGACACGCTGTTTGTGTTGCATAATCGCTTGTTGGACTGAGCCGCTACCTGCTCGGTGTGTCAGAGTTGGTGTTGTTTATGCTATGGGAATTTGCTTTTTGGAGGCTCTCACTTTTCTAGCTGATTTAATCAGCTTAGCTAGTGTTATGTAAGCTTTCCCTGCATTGCTCAGCGCTTATTATGTATTCATTACACCTAAATTTGCCTTAATAAGCAATTATATTTTTTACACGTACAGAGGCCGCTAGCCTGAGCAGTTAAGCAGGTTAACTAATTGATTTTAAGCAGCTACCTAGCTGCTAACTCGTTCGCTCTACTTTGGTCCTTGTTTCATATAACTGGAATACGCCAATTAACCGCAAGATACCTGCCTTACAATGCTGGCAAGGCCAATGCGGTATCAGTGTTACGTTTTCTGTCTTTAGCTTCTCCACTTTACCTCTGTGTGATTCTTGTGACCTTATTAATGCTAACTTTCGCTTGCGACACGCATTAGCTAAAAAGCCATAGTGGCGAATGCGCATAAACCCTTTGGACAATACATGTTGTAAGTAGCGCCGTAAAAATTCATCACAACTCAGCGTCATGACTTTATCGCGGTTGTTATCTGCATAATCGCGGTATTTAAAGCTCACTGTTTCTTCAGTCGCTGACACTAATCGCGATTCTGACATCACGCCTTTTCGGGTATAACGAGCAAGGTAACTAACTAGCTTTTCACTGTACGTTAAACAGGCTTTGCTATACACGCACCATTTGGTTGGCGTGCTTACCTTCGCGAATGAACTATCGCATTCATTGAGCGCCGCCAGCATTTTCCCTCTGAACACTGTTGATAATGCTTTAACGGGGTATAAATAGCCTTTTTCTATTTCATGCCAGTGCGCTTTATCAAGCGCGCCTGCGGGTATCAAACAGTGTAAATGGATATGCTGACCTAAGTTTTGCCCCCACGTATGCAGTACACTTGTCATGCCTAACTGACCATGCCTCTTTCGTTTCGCAAATTTACTCAGCGTTTGCCATGCGGCTTTAAATAAACACTGGTACAACGCGCTTGGGTTATAGTGCGCAATGATATTCAACTCATGAGGGAGCGTAAAAACAAGGTGGAAATACCGACACGGTAATAAATCCTCTTGCTGCCTTTGCACCCACTTAGCAGTAGCCATGCCTTGGCAACGCGGACAATGACGGTCTCGACAACTACATCCAATCTTTTGTGACTCACCACAGTTATCACATTGCCATGCTTGATAACCGAGCTGACCCGTTCTGCATGATTGAAGGTGCTGACACACGCGCAGTTGTTGATAACTCACCGTATGATGTTGGCGATAACTCTCAAGGCTTGAGTTTAAAATATCAGCGAGGTGTAAGGCGTTCATTGTTTACTCCAGCTCGCAAGCAAATCAATGCCGCCATGACCTAACTCTGGTAACCAATGTAAGTAACTTTGTGTGGTTTTAATATCACTGTGGCCAAGCTGATGTTGCAGTTGATGAAGTGGCATACCTGATTCAAGTTGGTGTGTTGCATAAGCATGGCGTAAAGTATGTGGATTACAGTGCTTTAAGCCACACGCTTGTGCATGTTTTCTCAATGGCTTCCTGAAGGTTGATGCTGACATAGGTTTATCCATTAATAACCGTGAATAGAACATCCAACCTGTTGGGTGATACATTTTCCAATAACAACGTAATTGAGCCAGCACGCTATCTGATACAACCACATATCGTGATTTATCCCCTTTACCTTGTTCAATTAAAATAGTTTTACGCTGTCCATCGATATCTTGCACTTTAATGCGTAGCAGTTCATTAATACGTAAGCCACACCCATAGCACACCATAATCAATGTTTTTAAGCGCATATCGGTGCAACTTTCTATAAGCCGTCGCATGTCATCGCGCGATAAATACGTGGGTGCGCGAAGTTTTACTTTTGGCAGTACAATATCTAAGTTAAGTGGCCGATGTAAAATATTCTTAAACAAGAACCAAATACTGTTTATCTGTATTTTTTGGCTTGCTCTAGAAAGTTTACGAATCGCAGGATCGTTAAAAAAGGCGTTAAGTTCCTCATCAGTAATCGAATCGAGCGGTTTATTAAAATAATGACTGAGTTTTAGTAAATGTTCACAGTAGCTTTTACATGTACTTTGCGAATAACCACGATAGGCTATTTCAGTTTTGACTTGTTCAATGAGTGTATTCATGACTTACCTCCAAGTTATGGGATAACCCCAAGGTAAGTGTGGCTCAAATGATAAGAATAGGATCTCCGCGTAGCGGCTTAGTTCAACAATTTTATAGTGCGCTCACCGCGCATATTTATACCAGCGCTGTGCTCACTTTTCTATTTTATATAGTTTTAACAAATAACCTAAGGTATTACTATAACTATGTTTTCTAAAGTTTTTAGGTAAAGTTAAATAGAACAATATGCGCTCAGCGCTCATTTTCATGAATATATGCGCAAAGAGCAGTTTAACCAATCTATTAACGACGATGTTTAGCCAGTCTCAATGACCGGTTATCGCTCAAAGCCGTCCTATAAAGTAATTACTTTAACACGTTTGGGGCAAAAGCTTGTTAGAACAAAAGGCAGACTGCGACAAATAGCATCGAAAAGTTTCGAACTTATTGTCTTCCGACAATAACCTAGATCCACTGTTACCTTGGACGTTAGCTATACGCTTATAGTAAATTAGAGGAGCGCCTCAGTAAAAACATAACGGGCAGTTACACAAAATCCGTTACAGGCTCTTTCTGACGTTTTTTAATACCTCAGCCTAAAGCATTTAGCAAGCAACTTTCATTTGGCTTTATACAATCACTACACTAAAATTATCTTCAGATTGCAAAACTAATCTTTCAATTTCTTCTTGGATCAGCATAATCACGTTTGATACATCTGTGTTTAATAAATATTCAGATTCAGACCAAAACCCATCACTACAAAGAATCAAAACTTGATTATTAGCAGTCGCCATGGTTTGTACCGTGAGTGAATTACGGTTATTTGAGCCAATTTTCAACTTTGTAGAAATTAAGTGCCTAGATTTGTCATAAGTCTCTTTTGATATTACTCCCTTATTATAAAGTTTTAAGGCCGGCACATCATCCTGAGTTAGCCACTTAACACCTTTATCTGTCAGGCTTCCTATCCGACAATCTCCACAGTGAGCTAAAGTCATCTTTTCTTCAGAAACAACTGCTACACAGCAACAAAAAGATAGGTTGTCGTGCTCAGGTGACATTAAGTGGAGTGCTTCAAAAATGTTATCCCTTAACAACTGCTTAGGATTAACAATGTTAGTCCAATTCGATTTAGCTAAGTTTTCCGCGAAAACATTAACAGCTGCTAATGTTTTTTGATTATGATTAATACCATCACATACAAGGTAAACATTACCATTTGGAATACTCCATTCTTTTACTGTATCTGCATTAACTGGCTGCGCAGGGCCTTTCCCAGTACAAATTATATTTGTCATTCCATTTAAACCTTCCCTGATGCTAATTGATGGAACCGTTCTAAAACTATATCAATTCGTTCAGGCTCTTCAGCATTTAACGCATTTGCGAAAAGATATTCGAATTGACTATCTGCCATAAAATTTGACATATTTTGCTGAATATAGATGATTAATTCGGGCGGTCCCTGAAAAATATCATCTATTAAAGCATCTCTGCCATTAATTAGAATACATATATCTTCTGCATCCTTACTTTCTAAAATATCGATTTTGCGCCCAAAAAACGCTGCTAACTTAGTTGCTAATAAATACTTTGCTTTAACTATTTTAATTTGAATCCCATGTGGTAAATCATACATTACAGGATCCTCTTGGCCAGGCTTGAACCATACATTACTAAAACCAAGAATACTCTCATCATCTGGCATTACATCAACAAGGATACCATCACAAACAAATCGGCAAATAGGTGCGTCTTCATCATCTTCTGGAATATACTCTTTAAATCCAACGTCTCTTAATTTTTGACTCAATGAATAATAACCAGCTGTACTCGTAACAGAAACAATAAAATCTACATCTTTTGTACTTCTAATATCTATTGGTTGTGCATCATCAAGATGTAATGAAACGGTTGCACCACCAACAAAAGTAACCAATCCTAGTAGATTCTCACCTAGTGCATCAGCAACACTCATTAGCATTAATTCATGCTCTGTTGGAGTTCTCATATCTTTCCTTTGTTTAATTGTTCTAGAAAAGGAAGTGCTTGCTCCCTTTCCCTAGCTGTGCCTATTCTAAATATATCCACTAGAGCAAGCTGTTGGTATAGCCAACTATCAATCATTACTGCTTTTGTTACAGATTTATATAATGGGTCTATAGCGACCCCTTTAGCAGTTCCCCTAGCGCATGGCCAGACAGGGGGAGTTACGTTAGAGCTTGCAAATATTTCTTTAAAAACAGGTGCTGCGTATGATGTAGGTATCCCACGAACTATACGACCAGGCTCAGTGTAAAATGAAACTCCAGCACCATAACGAATAAAATTTACAAGTACTGTACGGTTTACTTTAATACTTTTAGAACCTAGCCGGAATAATAAACCCGCATCAATGCTTCGCTTAACAGCATTATTTGCTTCACTTAAAGATATGAAAAGATGTTGAGCTAACTTACGGTATGTCCATTGATTATCAAATTCATATTTAGATCCTTGTAAAAATTCATCAATAATTGATAGCTCTTTTAAATCAAAATCTTCTAATTCATTTGATACGACTAACTCCTCTTGCTTAATGTCATACTGACTAATTTTTTCTACATCATTACCGAGGTGCACCCATGCCTCACCTTGTAACTCTCTTGTTAGCGATAATGACTCATGGCTTGATTCCTCAAAACTAAGGACTTTAAGTACTACAAGTAAATCTTGATTTTTTAGCATAGCTCTCCTTATGGATGTTCGCTGTTCGCAAACAGAAAACAGATGTTTACCACTTCAACACTTAAATGGCAAGAGTTATCTTTAGCTAATTGTTTCATATCGCCGGTTATTGTTGTGAGTTCAGCCATTCTAAGCAGTCTATCTTTTTTTAATTTCTAACCCGCAGCTATCTGGTGCTTAAGTTTCAAACTTTACTGTTCACCTACAAGTGGGTTGAAAGCAGTGCAGCCGACTAACAATTGATAACTCTCATCTCACAGAATTATTTAACTTATAAGATCTATTGCTGGTGCTGAACAAGTACATCGTATTATTATGAACAACGTAGGGAGCTGGCACTGTGTACTTTATATCAGCACCCCAAACACCATACTCTTTCGGTACTATAGAGAAGCCAGCTGTAGCAACGGCAATACTGTCAAATCCCTCATAGCCATTTAGGATCGTCATAGTTACAACGTCTTTTACTTCACCGTTATAATTCACCTTACCATTAACCTCTATTTTTACAGCTGAAGCACATGAACCGTTAAAAACAGCGGGGTCATAATCGACAAAGTGAGGATGTGGTTCAGGTGAAGTATAGATGTAAAGTTTGCGCGTTTCGGCGTTGCACAATGCGCCACCTTTATAAAAATACATGAAGTTATTACTATCTCTGGCGTTGTCTGATCTGGCAATGCCAACGTACTCTGTACCAGCAATATTATTAAACGTTTCTTTTAAACCGCTTTCAACAAGATTAAGCGCAGAAGCATCAAGGTCTTGTTCGTTTAATTCACCCAAAAAAACAAGCATAGGTTTCCAGTTAAATGCTCTATCTGCTTGTGATTGCGCTCCCATGCTGCCTGCAAGGTCTATTAATCCATCTGAAAGAAATGCTAGAGCGTACTCGGCACCAACTAACGCATTATTCGATTTAAACTGAGCATTTTCAGGCAAATCAACATCAGATAGCCCAGCTGTTTTGCGGGTCATATTAGCTACATTTAATGCAAAGCTAGATTTATCATTAAACTGGTAAACGTCATTTGACTGCATTGTTATCACAGGCGGCTGAGTTGACATGCAAGCAGTTAAGGTTAGCGCCGAAATCGTTAAAGCTGTGTTTTTTAAAAAATGCATATTTTATATTCCGTATATTTTATTTGAGTAATATTATCATGAACAATAAATTGTTATGCTGCTTTAAACTTTGAAAAGTCACATAATGGCTAACGAGCAAAAAACAATGAGCGACCCTTTCAAGGAAGGGCTCAGCTAGACCATCATGCATTTAAGGGTTTCTAATAACCCCCCCTTAACCCCGAGCTTCTTCTCAGCCAACCTCATTGCCTTTTCTATTTTATCTCTCTTTTTCTCTCTCTTTCTCATTCTAATCTCAGGGCGAGGCCAGCCAAAGTAGTGCCACAAAAGTTAATATTAAAAGAATTACATGGTTAACTTCCATTATATTGCATGATGGTCTAGTCTTAACCTATTAACTGTAATTTGTTCTATCACTACAAATATCGAGTGCATGCCATGCCTTTTATCGCTGATCGGTTTGATGAGTTAAAAAACAATATCCATTCTCTCAATACAATTCTCACACATACGCAGCCATTAGCCGCTCTTGCCTACCCACTACCCTGCACCTCAAAGGGAATGGAAAGTGAACCGGTTAAATATATTGCAGCAGAAGAACATACCGGACATAAGGCTGGTGAACTCGCGGCATCCTGCTACCAAGACCTTTACATACAACCAGGCTATTCACAAAAATCAGCGCGGCGCACTGTCGGCGTTATTTGGCTCTCCCCTGCCCAAAACCCAACAAGCATTACTATCCCTGAGCTGGTGGATAAAATAAACGCGGCAAAAACGGATATCGAAAACCATATCATTCAAACGTATGAAACAAGGCAAGACCGGTTTGAAGCGCTTCGCGCAGAGTGCCCTGGTATTATGACTATGCACCTATATAGGCATATTCGATGTTATTCAGAGCAAAACATTCAATCAATTCGGTTCGCCTGGCAAAGAAAAGACTCGCTATCAAAGCCGGTTAAAAAAGACCTTTTACTTAAAATTGAAGAGGAGTTTGATAGAACGGGACCAGAATACCGCGTACCTCTTGAGCAATTGATCAATAAAATTAAGCAAACTCCTGGGGAGCTGCTTAGGATACGCCGGCAGGTTCGCGTACAACCGGCAGCAAATATACGTTTTGATGCTGGAATAAAAACAGTAACAGCACCAATGCCTATAATCATAATTCAAAGTAATGATCTTAAGCTTAAAGCTTTAACTGATTTTGATGCTAGATCACAAAGAAAAATACGCTCTGATAAAGTGGCATCAGAAGTTATCGGCTCCTTTGGTGGGCTAACTATTGAGGTTTTTTCAGCTCGGTAGTGCGCAGCTTTAATAAGTATAAATGACTGTCCAGCCGCGATTAATACTTTTATCACAGATATTAATGGCGGCATTTAGGTCCCGTTCTATATCCGTAGTGCCACAAGATAGGCAATACAACTTGCGAACTGACAATGATATTTAACAAAAATTAATCGTGCTTTCACTAGGTTAGCGCGCCTTTACTTTCCTAGATAGCTGGCGCTATTTATGCCTGAGGTTTTTCTCAGCGTCCTTTAAAAACCGTAGAGGCTGTCTTTCTGCCATTAGATTCTATGGCTAAGTGAGAAGACCAAGGTTAACACTCGAGTTCACTCTATCACTTTAAAAAATGCTAAGTACATGAAGTTGCTAAAGGTATTATAATCTATGTAGTACATGATAACGCATACGTTACCCCTAAAGCATAGAGTTACAAAGCGTGACCGATATGAGCATTAAATTGGTTAGTATCATTAAGCCTAAGCTGAATTCAATAAAGAGTCTAAATTAAAGCCTGTAATATAAATTTGATTTATTCAGGTTGAATAATTTCAAAATAAAACCTTAAGTAAATGAAATTAAGGGATTTAAATCAAAACTCTTTTTGAGGAAGTTTTGCAGACATTTACTCATAAACCTCTAGTTACCAAATAAATATAGACTCAGAGTTAACTGAATCACCACATTAGCCATATGGCTAACACAATGGTTTTTTAGCTTGCTGTTAGCTATATAGATAACAGCTGGCATTTTAGGTTACAATGTCAGATGCATAATAAATCCTATTGGTAATTGTATGGCTAACAGAGTCGAAATTGGGAAGAAAGTCAGCGTAAGTAGAAAGGCTTTAGGCTATACACAGCAAAGGCTTTCAGTAATATCCGGCATTAATAAAACAACAATTTCAGAAATTGAAAATGGCCGATTTAATGGTTCTTTCGATATTTTTGATCGCTTGCTCGATGCTGTTGATTTACAGTTTGATGTTTCTCAAAAAAAGTATTCGCTACCTGATTGGGATGAAATTGAAAATATATTCTCAGAGGATGAATAATGAGTACAAATCCAAACTTACCCAGTAAAGTTAAAAATACTACCGTGTGCACTAACAATACAGAGCTTGGTATATTAACTCATGGCTCAACTCATCATTACCAGCCGACACAAGAAAAGCAGCACATATCGTTAACAATGACAAAAAAAGGTATAGACGGTTACTCTTCAGGTTCTCTGCATCCTATCTTTTCACAGAACTTACCAGAGGGCTTTAGCTTTAATGGACATTTTAATTTCAAACAGGGAGTCGGAATAGGGTTTGTATGAAGCACAGTAAACTAACGCCTTCATCGTTTCGCGAAGGGTTTGCTCTCTTTCTATTCGCATACGGTTAGTTCGCGCCGCTAGTGCGATGGTACTGAAACCAAGATTGACCATGCCACCAGCGTATCGCGCTTTGTTTAAGAACGTATTAAGTTTGAAATCATGCATTTCAATACGAGCAATAAGCAGCTTAGCAATTGGATTTTTAGCTTTAAAATCGAAATGCGGAGTCAAATGCCTATGCACAGAGCGACCTGTTATTACAGTGTCGCTCATGGTCTGATGCTACGATCAGATAGAGTAATTTTCATAAAAAAACACTTATAACTTAAATTTTAGCCAAAAAAGCCCTTGACCTTATTTTTATGTAGTATAAGCTTGTCCTTAGATTAAGTGGGACTTACCAGTTGGCGCTGGTTGCTTACAACATTACATAAAGATAAAACCTTCCTAGAACCGACTTTAATGTCGGTTTTTGTTTTTCTATTGCTTAGCAATGTTATTTTATTGTTATTTCTTCGTTATGCTTTGCCTTCTTTAAATGTTAATTTTCCAATTACTGCGCACTTTTTTAAGTTAATTTGTACCTTTTTCCAATCAGTAGCCTAAATGTTTGGAATGCGTACTATATCTCTTAAGGGTTAGGCCGAGTATCCAACACTACTCTCCGTTGGGTATTTGGCCTTTTTAAAACCTACCTTTGCAGTGCTTCCAACTCCTTTATCATTTTTTCCGTTTCCACCGTGGCTTGCTTAATTATTTCTTCTTGAAACGCTACTATATCTATACCCTTATCTATTGCCATCGCGTTTATATCGCTTACGCGTAGATCTTTGAATTGCTTGTTTGTAGGGGCTGTTATTGTTTGCTTGCTATCAATAATTAATACCCCTCATCCTCCATCATTTTTATCAATAGCGCGAAGGCCTCCATTGACTCGCCTTGTGAATTTCCGTCACGCATAAACGTATCAATTAATCGCTTGCCATCTAAGGCGATCACTTGAGATGATTTTTTGCTTACTTGTTTCTGCAGCTGCGCTATTTGTTTTGTCTGTTGGTAAGTTTTAACGCTTACCAACAGTAAAGTAGCAACGCTGGTGGCTAAAATGAGTTTTGTTATGTAACCGGCCATTATTTTAGGTCCTTAATATCGTCTTGGTTTAATTGTAAGGTCATCCCCTTTTGAACTAAGAAATCCACTTCGATACCTGCTGGGATCTCGATAACTGGCCACATAGCCTCAGCAATTGCTAAGTAATATGACGCTACACGCTCCATTGCGCTACTTGCCCCTTCCATTATGCCTGCGCCAGCGTACTGGTTTAGGTTTTGGCTTTGCCATACTGTAGATGCAGAAAGCTCAGTATTAATCGAAGGTACTTGCTGCGGGGCAGCTGCACTTGCAAAACCAGATAAAAAGCCTGCTTTGATAGAGTTACCTATCGCTTTGCCACTACGCTCGATTACAGTGCCACGTATACCGGTTAAACCATCTGAACTAGACACAGCATATGCAGTTAATGATTTTTCAATGGCTTGGCCATCATTCGTAATACATGAAATTGCTTCTGCACGGATTTCAACACGTTCGCTTGCTAAGTTACCAATACCGGCTCCTGTTTATTTTAACGTCATGTTTATAGTTCACTTTCATTGCTTGGATAATCTTGCTTATTCGTACCCCCTTGATAAATGATGGGTTAGAATCGCTATCTAGCGCCACGTTTTTTAATATAATATCTATATATTCTTGCCCACCTGTAACTTTGATTTTATTAGCTAACAGGATTTCACCGAGACTCCCTTTGATACTTGTAGTCGTATATTCAAACTCTGTTGAATCACTTGAAGGCAAACTAGAACCCGCTTTACCGGCCGTAACTTTTTTCTTAACTGTTTTACTCTTTGCTTTTGTAGATTTGGTGCTAACGGCTTTACTATTTGCTGTGTCGCCCTTCACAGCACCAGTTAACGACGACTGACCTAAAGGTGTTAATTCAAAGCAAACTAAAGACTCTAATTTTCGACGCCTAACAAGTGTTGCAAGGGAAGAGCTACCTAACTTTTGGCGTATAAAACCTTTACTTAATAGATCTTCCCCAGCTTCGATTTGATTGGTGTTATGGATTTCAACGTATTTTTTTACGTCTACGTACCATTTATTATCTATATGCAAAACATAGTTGCTTGATATAGGTTTTTCTTTTTTCACAGCTGGTGGTGTTGCCTTTTCAGTTTTCGCTGGTTCAGCTTGTTTCGCTGGTTCAGCTTGCTCAGCTTGTTTCGCTGGTTCAGCTTGCTCAATAGAAGTGTCGGTGCTGTTCTCAAATACAATTGGTGTTACATTCGCTTTTTCTGGTTTTTTAGGCTTTGGCAATTTTTTCTTTTTAGCCGTGCCTTTGTTTTGCTTACCGCTATCCATTTCATCTTTAGGTGTGATGTGCTTTTCTTTCATATTTTCTACATCAGCTTCACCAGCCACAGCCTGTTTAGTTGTGTTAATGTAAACTTTGTCATGTAACTCGGTGGTTTCTTCAATTTCAGTCTCTTTTTCTTCGTTAAGTGCTGTCGTGTCAAAGCTGAGTTCCGTAAAGCTTCCATCTTCTTTTGTAATGAAGTATTTTTTTGAGGTACTTAGGTAAAGTAAGCCTTCCAAATTTGGGTGTACTGGATCAGAATCATATATCCACTCGCGATACACCACCTTGATTAATTCAATCCAACTAATGCTGATTTTTTCGTCAATGATGTTGATAACATCTTGTTCAGTGAACTTACCTATAGCAAATAGTGCAAAGCGATTTTCTTTATCGAATGGCTCTACTATGCGGAAATCTTCCATCATTCCTAATAGTGATTTTGTATCAGTTGGTAGAGCATCGAACTGGTTAGCGCGTGCAGCTTTGAGAATTCCATCAAACGCAGATTGCCAACGTATGAAAACACAATCTCCAATTACAAAAGCATGGCTTTTTTCTCCGTTAAAATTCCATTTGCTTTTAAGGCTTCGCATCGTATCGACAATGGACATCATTCTGGATTTTTTTAGAGTACCAAAAGCCGACGTTGCCATCGTTTTTACATCTTTTGCAGTGGAAACCGAATCACCAAATCTAATCGCAGTAGCTAGGTATCCATTTATGTGTGCATATCCATTTAGGGCAGACGTTAGATTGCTGTACAAGTCATCAGGTGAGTCCATAATAAACTCTAAGCCCTCTCCCTTTAATATGTGTGGTAGCAGGGTAGCGCCAGAAGAAACGTGCTCCTTGTGCACGCGGGAGGCCCTAAAATGAACAAAATACCGCTCTACTTTATTACGGGTAGCCCATTCTATTAAAGTTTCAATTTGCGGTATCCAAGGTTTAATTGGTTTATCCCAACTCGCGATAGGCACACTTTGATTATTTTTGTCGTCATAAATTGTATACGCACTGACCTGCATATCTGTCAGAATTTTACCGGTATCATGTAAAAGTGCACCAACCCACGCGGCATACATGTAACGCACGCGGCGTTGTGCATCTAAATCTACTTTGCCAACTGTCGGAGGCAATTGGTTGTCAGCTTTACGTAAAGCGATTAAAGCGGCATCTAGCGAGTGGCGAAATAATCCGCCTGGCTGCGAATGATGATGGTATTCAGATGCAGGTAACATGTGAACATATTCTGCTAGCTTGCGAATCACATTCAAATATCGCGCTTCAAAAAGATTAACTCCATCCTCAGTAGTTCTATGTAAACCAATGTCTACATGTTGCTCAAGCGCGATAATTTGGTCCTTATAACGTTTTAAAATGGGGTTCTAGGGATTTTCCCCTCTAAAGTAACATAGAATGCTACAGGCTTTGTATTATATAGCCTCCAGCTGTGGGTTACTTTCGTTTCCAAGCTTAATCATCCACGATTGGCTTCGTAATTTCACT